>NZ_JBQXDJ010000013.1:0-89359 GCF_052601015.1 Chitinimonas violaceus
TCTGGCTGGCGCTGCGCAATATCACCGCTGATTGGGGCTATGCCGCCAAGGATTGGAAGACGGCCATGAACCAATTCGCTATTCTTTACGCGGATCGGTTTATTCGATCATCCGTGTGAATCTCAAACCCGCCTTGAACACGGAAATCCTGACACCCCCGTCATTTATTACTCAACGCGATCAACGTCCAACCTTCGACTTATGGGGTGTACGCTATTCCGCCACAGCAGCAACCCAGGTAGCAAGCTTCGGTTTTGCTGTGGAGCCCGCACTGTTCTACGCCAATAGCGTTACCAATCGGCACAGCTCCGTTAAGAAGATTGATATGAACGTAACGAATCCGGCTTGGCCGCTCTAGTAATTATCAAAAAGCCGTAACTCAACAAAAAAATTAGCCCGCAATTAAAGCGGGCTAATTTTTTGGGTTCATCGATGCCAAGCGACAACGTCGAACCTACAACCTTCGCATTACGAATGCGGGACTCTGGAACCTAACTTGTTGATTCACATGTAAATCCAACGTTTGCCGCGTTCCCATTTACAGCCTAAACCAGCCATAATCATGTACACAGGAAACAGTGTTGGTCATAGTTTGGCCATACTTGCAGAGTAGTTACCGCAGTTCTTTAGGAACTCGCTTGGATAAGCGCTCCTGCTTACTCATCCGAATCTCTTTCACTCTTCTGTCGATGGCAGTTCGGGTTATCTGGACTCTTGTGTCTGGATTGCGCGCATTCCAAGCCCTTAGCCGTCGCATTGCAGCTTCTCTTCCTTCACGGTCCCCCAGCGCAATAGCTTGTGCCAATTGATCGGCAATCGACTGTTTGACGCTTCTATGCAGCTCGATGCGGCGCATTTCCTGCCCCATATCCTGCTGTGTCTCCGCTACTTCCCTAGGCTGAAAGCCAATTCCCTTAATGAAGGCTTGTGACAAGTTCGTATCGATCACCTTACGGCCCTTGGTATCACGGTACATACCTGTCATGGCCATATCTGCACCCTTGGCGATGTTTTGGATCGCTACCGGTGCTATTGCGCCGAACGCTGCCTTTACATCGCCACTCGCCAGATTCCCAAACGCTTTACCTGCTTGACCAATCAAACCACCTACAGGCCCTGCAAACTGGGTGATATCGTCCGTCTTGTTGTTTTCGAATGGCGTCAACAGGCGAGTACCGGGTAACAAGTTGCCCAGTCCTAAACGGCCTTGCACATCCAATGGCATACCCGGCATAGCACTGGCACCATCCAGCGCAATACCGCCTATGGTCTTGCCAAAGGTACCGATCACCGCACGCCGCAGCGTCGTTTCACTGTCGGTGTTGTATCCCATGAAGCGGCCAAGCGTATCGATCAAGTCCTGGATATCTTCGGCAAAGGGCAGTCCTTCCAGACCGGCAGCTAACAGCAGCACCGCCAAGGCGATGGCCTGCCCCCGTCTATCCATGCGCTTGAACATTTCCAGGTAGCTGATGCTGTACTGCTTGAAAGTGAATACCGTCGCGCCAATGGCACCGCGTGCCCAGTTGGGACGGTTGCCTCGGTTGTAGAGACCCTGCGTTTCTTGTACTGCACGCTCGGCGAACCCGTAGGGATCTGTGATTTTCTCTTCCGTCGCCGTTTCGAACGCAGCAATAAAGGTCATGCGGCGATTGACCGACTCGGCCAAGGCGAACATGGAACCCCAAATCGCTTTGAACGCGCGTAGTCCCGGCTGGCGGTCCAACATCGTGCCGCCGGCTTCCGCCATCAACTGGTGAATTTCATGTGGCGCCACAATGCCATCCGCTTCAGCCTGCTTCAGTGCCTTGGCCAAGTCAGGGGCATGTCGTTTGGCGTAGATTCGGCTGGCCGCACTGGAAAGTCGTTTTGCTGCCTTGGCTGGGCCACCGAACTGCGACAGATACGGAAAGGTCATGATGGCAGGCTGCGTCAGGTTGACGGCTGCACTGGCTACTGAACCACCCAGGAAGTGCAGGAACATGTAGCCACGCAATGCGGCTGCCTCTTCCTTAGGTTCAGTCAGGTACTGCACTAGGCTGACCGCTTCGTCCTTCACGTCACCCTTGCAGACTTCTGCCGCTTCCAGCATCTCAACCCGATTGAAGTTACCAGAAGCTTGGCGGGCATTGGAGACAATGAAGCTGGCCACCACACGGCTAAGGTCGTCGCTATAACCTTCGACTCCCTTACGATGGATCATGCGCTTCAGGGCGCTGCGATTCGACACAGCAAGCTGCAGGTACTCTTGTGTCGCTTCATCCTTGTCGATACCCAGTTCCTTGGCGAACAAGGCGACGGTTTCGGGCGTCATGCCCTTGAACAGCTTGTAACCCGACTCGGACAGGATGGACTGACGCACTTGGGCTTGCGGGTAAGCCTTGGCCAACTTGAAGGCTGCCCTGTTTGCTTCCAGCTGGCTTTCAAACAGCTGGAAGGCGATACGGTCCCCCTTGCTGTCGGTCACATCGACGGCGTAGTTACCGAACCGCATTAATGGTGCGTAGCCCCGAGCCTTCAGGCTCTCTGCCTTGTCGATTACATCATCCGCCAGCTTGGCCACCTTCAAAATCCGTGCAGCTTGACTGGTATTGCCGCTGCGTTCCTGGTCCTGCGCCGCACGGGTTAGCGCTGCGCCGATGGTCTGTTTCAGGCTCGTGAGACTGGCATCAGTCTCGCGCAGACTTTCCACCAGTAGTGGATTCAGTGCGGATTTGCGCAATAGCTTGAACAGCGTTGAGCGGGTGACATCATCCAGGCTGGTATCAATCGCGGCGCGGCTTTCGCGGTAGATGTCGATGGCTTGCTGGTCGAGCTTGAATAGCTTGCGTAGCTCGTCATCGGTGAATACCACACCCTCAGCAACACCGCCCTCTATCTGATGCAGGTTGCCGTCTTTATCGCGGGTGTATTGCAGCGTACCGGCGAAGACCGCCTGAGAAGCTACCTTGACGGCTTGGCGTCTGGCTTTGGAAAACGCATTCTTGCCGTTCTGGATCAACTCACGAAGATCGCCCACTTTGGGCAATAATCTCGGCGCAGCAGCCTCGGCCCGCATGGACAGGCGGGAAACATCGTGCAGATAGGATTGACCCGCGTCAAAAACACGTTTGAATGCCGGGCTGATTGTAGCTTTGTGGTATTGCGTACCTACGCTGCGGTGCCACCAGCGATTAAAGGTACGGTCTGATTGGAACGCTTTACCAAGCGCATCGGTGATTTCCCGTTGCTTAGCACGGGAGTACAGCAGGTCATCCAGGCCGCCTAGTTGCTGCCCTGATAGGTGCTCGCCAAGTCGAGCCAGTATTGTTCCCCACGCGCTGCCGCCCGCTTCGCGTAGAAGGGAACGCGTGATAACCGTTCTTTTAAGCGTTGCGCTTCCAATAACCGACCGGTCCTGCGTGCGTCCGCTATCTCCTGCGCTTCGCGTGATAAGTTCAGCGAAACCGTTCCGTCGGAGTTCTCGCGCACTGTCAGCGGCGAGGTCGTTGAAGTATTCGTCGTCAACGGGCGTGCCGTCGCGTTCGAATCGACCTTGCGTAAAGTTGAAGCTGACATGGTTTAACTCCTTGGCAACATCCGGGACCAACTGACGAACATTATGATAGGAAGTCTTCAACAGCTCTAGCAGATTATGCGCATCATCACCCGGAACCCAGGTTATCGGCCGAATGGCGTCGTTGATTTTGGCATTCGGCTGGTAACCATCCGGGTCCATCTGTCGGGCATGGGGCATCAGGTGCTGCGTCATACCTTCCTTCAAGGCGGAAGACAGCATCTGTTCAGTACGGCGTACCAAGGCCGCTTCTGACAATCCTGCCGGGTCGCCAATGAAAACCTTGCCGCTTGCAGCGGCATAAGAGGCGACCGCTGCATAAAGCTTGCTGCCCGCACTGACTCCTTTAGCCAGGCTGGATGCGTCAATCCACACTTCACCGCTTTGGTTCTCGATAATCCAAGCTTCACGTTTGTCGGCCATGGTCATTTTCCAGACCTGGGCTATTTTCTGTTCCTCGCGCTCTGCCTTGGAATAGGTTTTGTTGTCTTCCACTACCGATAGGGCTGGATCAATTTCGGTGGCGATGTCAGCCAGTGCAAAGCCTTCGGGGCGTGGATAGCGGAACAACTCATCTGCTTGAGCCAGCAACTTCCAAGCCTTCGCCATGCGCTGGGTAGGGCCGTCCTGCCTGCTGGTAGCGACATGGTTGGAGCCGGTGTTGTTTGCACCCTTGCTAACGGGTGAATCCATCACATAACGACGAGCGCTACCTAACATCGACACAATGTCGTTGTCCGTCCACTGCCTTAAAAAGCCGTACCGGCGCAGCAGGTTGCGGATGATCGTCACCACGCGTGGCCAGAATGCCTGTTTGGTCAGGCTGGCTTTCAACGCCATATCGGCCAGCACTTCCTCTACGGCCAGTAGTTGGCTGTATCCGTAACGCTGCATCAGTCCATCTGCTGCCTCACGTACATTGGCATGACCACGGTAGATGCTCGCCAGCAGGGGATTCAGTTGCTTGCCGAACAGTCCACGCAGGCCAGCATGGCCCAAGACTTCATGGACGAGCACATGTAGCGCACGTCGGTTGTCGGTCAAACGATCCGCCACCAGGTAGACTGCGTTGGCCTTCTGGTCAAAGAAACCTTCGACATCCCCTTCGGCATTCTGTGAACGTAACTTGTCGAGATAGTGAACCGGCAGGTCGGTAACAGACTGGACGATGTTGATCTGTGGTGCGTTATGCCACCGGGCAATCAGCGGGCCAAACTGTTTGCGTAATAGGGCTGCATCGCTGCCTTTACCGTCTTGCAGGACCGCATCACGACGTGAAAAGACAATCGGGCCAGCTTCCGTTGACTGTTCGGTTGTAGCTTCGGGCGCTGTTGGCTGCTTGTCTGTTGTATCTGCCTTGCTGGATAACTGGCTTTCCACTTCGTTCAAGCGGTCTTTTTTCTGCGTCAACTCGTCCATCTTGGCGAAAGGCTTATCCAACTGGCCAGCCAATTGCGTCAGGGTGTCTTGTGCGAGCCTTGCCTCGTCGTCAACTTTTTGAACATTGCTTCCAGTATCCGTCTCCAGTAATTGTTTGGTGACAGCAGAAATCAGGTTTCTGACATAGCTGGTACCGAATTCCGTCCGGCGTTCAAAATCCCCGTTTTTCAGGGCCAGGGTACGGCCATCCACTCCCACAACGGCCAAGGACATCCGAACATGGTTTTCTTCCCATGCACTGCGCAGGAGGTCCAATTCCAATGGAAGCCCCAGCACCTTGCCAATGACTTTGGTGGCACTCGCCCTTAACTCGGGCAGCAAATCATTAGCCGTCTTGGCAAGGTGGCGCGCCGCCTCACCCCGAGCGTGGTAGGTTTGGCCGGCTATTTCCATAACGACCGGGCCATTGTCGCCAATCCACTTATCCAGCAGTTCTTCAAACTTGGCGCGGTTGGTGACCTTCTCACCAGCTACCCTGACCGAGTACCGGGCATTCTCGTCGCCAGCCTGTTGTTTGTTGACGGCCTGCTGAAACGCCTTATCCGCTGCAAATCGGTCGGTATACGACGTCCCTTCCAGGGAAATAGCGCGTTCTGAGGCCCACTTGTCCGCCACTTGCTTCGCTGCTGCATAGCTTTTGCCATCTTCACGGATCTGTGCAATTTTCTGCGGCGCTTGGTCAATGGTGCGCTTGGCTGCATCGCGACTATCTCGCAAGCCGGATTGACGCCGGTTATGCGCTTTGCGCAGGCGTTCCAGCTTGTCGATTTCCGAACTGAGCTGCACCCGTTCGAGCAACATCGGATCACCAGAGGCCACGGCGGCAATTTCAGCCATCCCCAAGGCGTCCGAATCATCGAAATCCATCGAGAAACTACCGTCGTACTTCCGAATACCGTTGATGGCCTTGAGCTTGGTCGCGTTCAATGCCCACATCTTGGCGTCCATGGTCCGCTCGGTCACATAGGCAAGAATCTCCACGGCAAAGTCAGGACCATGCTTGTCATACAGCTTGTTACCCTGCCGGATGATGCGGCCTTCACGTTGTTCGATGTCCGATGGCTTCCACGTCACATCGACATGGTGCAGCGCTACCAGACGATCTTGTACGTTGGTACCGGCACCCATACGCGGGGTAGAACCCAAAAGAACCCGTACTCTGCCAACCTTTACCTCATCAAACAGCGCTTGTTTGTCAGCATCATTGTTGGCTTCCTGGATAAAACGGATTTCCCGTGCAGGCACGCCCAAAGCAACCAGGTTGTCCTTGATTTGCTGGTAAGCATTCCAGCCGCCAGTTTGCGCCCGCCGAATTTCCTCCATTTCTGCTGGGTCATACTTCTCCAGTGCATCGTTGACGGACTGATACGCGCTTTCATCACCCGCAGCGATAGCCCGCTCGCGTCTCGCCACCAGCTCGTCGTATTCCTTGATGTACGCCCCGTCTCCTTTGCCTTTGGGAATGGAACGATCCAGGAATATCAGCTGTGTGCCTTTGTCCTGATTGGAAGCCTGATAGATTCGGTAGGCTTCTTCGCTGACACGCTGCAGCTTGCCGCCTTCCTCCTTGCTTTGAAGGCCGGCATTAACCACCCGTGCATCGAGCGACAGCTTGCGGGCGCGGTCCATCAAGCGCAGACGGTCTGTATTACGCCTGATCGGGTCGGCAATGCGCGATAGCCCATTGAAACCGCTCAACACCTCATTGAGGATGTCCACTTGTGCTGCTGACGGTTGAACCACGATACTTTGGCGTTCTCCGCCTTTCACTTTCGGAACAGGAAAGGCTTGGCCTTTGTTGTCCTCGCTGTACCATTTTTGTACGTCTTCCAGGCTGACGGCATCGGTAAAGCTGTAATACAGCTCCATCAAGCCGCGCATATTGGACCAGCTACGGCCTAGGCGATTGACCTCGACCAACCGGCCAGCTTCATCCGGCTCAAAGGCGCTTGCCGTTTCTACGAACTGATTTCGCCAGGCGTCGAAGTGGGCAATGCCAAACTCATTCAACGCCTGCTCAGCCAGATAACGCATCACGGTATACATCTCGACGACGCTGTTACTGATAGGCGTACCCGTCATAAAGGTAACAGTACCGGTCGGACTTTCGCGCAAGACGCGAACCTTGTTGTACAGGTCGGAAGCCTTACCGCTCCCCGCCTTATTGCCCATGCCCTTCACACCCGTCATACGTGATGAATAAAACAGGTTCTTGAATTCGTGGGCTTCGTCCACGGTCAAATCGTCAATGCCAAGCTGTTCGAACGTCAGCAACTTATCGCGCCGACGATGCATGATGCCTTCCATGCGTGTGGTCAACTTGTCGCGGAGCCGTTCAGCCTCCTTCACGTTGAATGGCTTGCGGTAACCCGTGTAGCCATCTTCCTCGGCTTGAGCCTCTGCCTCCTTAATAGCGGCTTCAGCGTCCTTGAGTTCAGCCTCCAGGTAGCGCTGCTCGGTGTCGGGATCAATGCCGATAAAACCAAACGAACTATGCGCCACAATCACAATGTCCCAGTCGCCGGTTGCAATCTTGGCGAACAAACGGCGTCGGCGTTTTGATTCGAAATCCTTCTTGCTGGCCGCCAGCACCTTGGCGCCCGGATAGAGCCGATAGGTATCGGCAGCGAACTGCTCAATCATGTGGTTAGGCACCACGATCATGGGCTTATTCGACAAGCCCATGCGGCGTCGCTCCATGGCGCGCGCAATCGCGGTGAAGGTCTTGCCTGCACCCACGCAATGGTCCAGCAACATGAAACGCTCGGAAATCCCGCGCCATACCGCATTTTTCTGGTGGCGGCGAAGGGTAATGATGCTGTCCGGTACCTTACCCGGCAGTATCAAGTGGCTACCATCGTGTTGCTTGGCAACGCGGGTGTTGAAGCGCTCATTGAATAGATTCACCAAGCTGCGACGACGCTCAGCATCATGGAAAATCCATTCTTCAAACTCGGCCTTGATTTCATTCGCCTTCGCAATTGCCGCATCAGTCTTTTCCTGATTCAGCTTGCGCCGTTCTTTCTTGTTAATGGGCGGGTCGTAGACCTTGATACTGTTGCCATTCAGCAGCTCGCTGATAATCTGGGGTGCAGATAGACCGTCCGTATTCCACTCACTGGCGGGGTTGATGGATGCGTCCACGCTGAAACTGTTGGTCAACTTGGAATAGCGGACTTTTGCGGCTTGACCGGACAAGTGGGAGACAAACTCACCATAGATATCCGTCGGTACCCAGGTGGAGCCGATGAATGCCACGACGTTTTCAGAACCCCAGGGGTCAGGCTGAACAGCTTCCAGTGCCTTGACGTTAGTCTGCATCCCCACCGCTTGGGCGGCACGCAGCTTGCGTTTCACTTCGCCGGTCAGGTAGGCATCGCGGGTTTCCCATCGCCGCGTTTCCGGGTCCATAAAGACCAACGGGGTCGTGCCTTCCTGTAGCTTTGCAATTGCAGCCTCTTCCGATATCCCAAGCAAAGCTGCTACCCGTGCCATGTCTACCTTGCCCGACTCGGCAAGTGAGACAACCAGGGCATCTGCTGGCGTATCCGCAGATTTGACCGGCTCGTACTTGGGAATAGCCCGTTGCTTGAGAATAGGTGCAGGCTGGGCACTGGCCGCGCGGGGCGATTCCCCCAGTTTTTCTGCGCGGCCTTTGCTCAACGGGGGCTGGTAATGGTGTTCCAACGCCAGTACCAATGCCCCATCGGGCATATCATTGAGGTACTTGGCATTGCTGGGGAGATTGACTAAGCCATGTTGTGCCACGTAGTCGCGATATATCGCGGCCAGTTTCTTGCGGTTGCTTTCCAGTTGCTTGCTGGGTTCATCCTTGGCTTCCATCGACAACTGCTGCTTAAGCGCATCGCGTAAGCCCACGAGCATCTTCAGCCGTTCAATGCCGGTTTCGCCAAGGCGCAACCCGGCGGGAATATCCGCCTCATTGTCGAATACTTCACGGTCATAGACATTGCGCTTGGTGGGCTTACCATCCTTCACTTCCTTGACGGGTTTGCCTGCTTCATCCAACTTGGGCACCGTGCGATACCATTTGCCTTGCTCGTTCATCAGCAATTGTTCGGACCAAGGGGTATCGGCATTCAATGCCAGCTTGGCCAGCTCCCAATCACCACTTGGGGTCTCACGCTCAATGATCCGCTCTAGTTTTCCGTCCAGGTTCATCTCGACATGGCCATACTCATGTCCGGCCAGCGCGATCACCAAGGCATCGGTCATGGTCTTGTGGCGTGCCAGGCTGTTTGCGATGGCATCCGGCTTATGCGCCATCACATCACGCGGCAGTTTGGCTATCCGCTCCTGCAAGAGAGCAGCCATATCCGCCCCCTTGTCTAGCCGCACCGTCACATCGTTTCGGAAGTTTTGTGTGCCAGAGCGGTCCAGTGTGCCGACGATCATGTCGGGACGCTGAGCAAAGTAGCGGTTAACGGTGATGGGTTCGCCACCCAATGGATCGGCAACGGTGGCAGTGTCCACCCACTCCGGTACCAGACCCGCCAACCGTAGCCGTGCATCTTCGGGCGCTTCGCCAGGTAAGCTATTGCCCTGCCATTTACCAGTACGGGTATTACGCGCGGCAAACGCATCGACCATGTCTGTCGCTTCATCCTTGCTCAAGCGCTGCAAGAAAATGATGTCGGTCACAACATCCGTGCGGGCATTCTCTTTGAAGGCGGTTTGCGGCAGACGGATAGCACCCAGCAAGCGCGCCTGCTGTGCCAATGCAGCGCGGGAACTGCCGTCCTGCGCATCCATCAGGTAGCGGGACACCACCATGATTTGCAGGCCGCCAGGGCGAACGGCAGCCATGCTGCCCCTGAAGAACTGATTGTGAATGGTGGCGCCGTTCAAATCAGGACGGAATCGGAAGTTCAGCTTGTCTTTGCCAAAGGGAGGATTGCCAATGGCAAGATCGAACTCGCCATCGGTGAACGGCACCTTCTGAAAACCAGTATGCAGGATGGTTTCGTGCGGATAGAGCGCCTGTGCGATTCGTGCGGTCAGGCTATCAAACTCAACGCCGATAAACTGGGTTGTACCGGCAAGGGCTTCTGGCATTAGGCCGAGAAAGTTACCCGTGCCTACACTTGGCTCCAAAGCCAAGCCGCCCTTGAACCCTAGCTGCTCCGCCGCAGCCCACATAGCACTGACGATGGTTTCCGACGTGTAATGAGCATTCCGGGTAGACGAACGCGCAGCCGCCAATTCATCCTTGGTCAGCAACCCAGCCAGTTCAGCGCCTTTTTGTTCCCATCCGGCTTTGAAGTTACCGTCAGGATCGGCAAAGGCATTGGCTAAACCACCCCAGCCCACGTAACGGGCTAAGGTATGCTGCTCGTCTGGCGTGGCACGGCGTCGATCCTGCTCCAAGGCCCTAACAACGCGGATAGCAGCAAGGTTGTCTCTAAACTTTTCCGCTTCCCCGCCTTTGCCCAGCTTCACCTCATCGGTGATACGGAAATTGCCTAGCGGGATCTGCGGCGCTTCAACGGAAACGGCTAATCGTGATTGCGCATCATGTACTGATACTCGCGCTCTTTTTCCGCCAGTTCGATTTCCTCCCAGTCCAGCAGGTCCGCCCCCGGCTCCGGCGTCAACAGGATGTATTGGGGAAGTGCGACTTCTTCGGCTTCGTGCTTCTGATAGCCTTGTTCCATCAGACTCACGACTTCCTGATGCGCTCGGACTGCTGCGATCTGCAACGACTCCGAGAGCATCCCCTCGGCTCTCAATGTCGCGACTTTCGATGGTAGAAACGCTTCCCAGTGCTCCCTTGCCATCTGCTGGTACTTCATTCGACTCATTGCTGTCCTCCTGCTGTTTTGGCTGTTGCGATTGCTTACGAGCCCGCGTAGTAGGCGCATCTACGGCCTTGGTGGCTGGCTTTTCGGCGGTTTCTGGCAGTGTATCCAGCTGTGCAGCAGGTTCGCTAGCCTCTAACGCTGGCGTTTCTGCCACTTCTGCCTTGGTGGGAGTGGATTCAGCGGTTTTTTTTACTGACTCAGCGGCCTTTGGATGAATCTCATGGACAGTAACGTGCATGCCATTGGGCGCCAGCCGTTCAACGGCTACTGCTTCATGGGTATCCGTCAGCTTCTTCTTGTCGATGTAGGCAGAAGCACGCTCTGCCGTGGTGAACCATTTGACCGTCTTCTCAATTGGCTTTGCCTGTTCAGCTCGTTCAGGCTCAACTTCTGCCACCTTGTCGGCAGCCTTGAACAAGTCATCTTGCCGCGCCGCTTTGGCTCGTTTCGTCTGCTCGTTACGTACTTCACGCATACCAGCGGCAAGCATGGTGTTCCACCCGCCATTTCGCTTGGCTTGATCTGCGATGTAGCCCTCGCGCTCACTCAATGCCTCATCAGATAGTGAGGCAGCTTGTTGAGCTTGCTTACTTGCAGCAGGACTAGGCATTTGCTTTGGTGATGCAAGCTTGGCGGCTTCAGATACTTTGGCTTTAGCCTTTAGTGGGTCGGGCCGAACAGATTGATTATTCGTTAAAGCGGCTGGTACCGGCTTAGAGTCAACGCTTCGCGTAGCGGAGCGACTGCTATCGGTAAGGTGCGCTAAGGCAGCAGCACTTTCTTGCCAGACCTTCTGTGCGCGAGCTAGCGCTGGCGCAGACTTTGTTTGGAATTCAACCAACGCTTTGCCTTGCAGACTGCTTTCACGTGCCTGAATTTTGCCGATTTCACGTAAAGCGCCGTCACGCCTTGCTGTCAGCGTCGCCTTATCAAGGGTACGTTGTTCCTTTGGTGCGACGGCTGCCAGCTGCTCACTAACTTGACCGGTCGGGTTGGTGTAGAGCGTGCCTGATTTATTAGGTAGTGCTAGCATCCCCTCTGTAGCAGCGTCAGTTTTCAAAGGTTGAACAGGATCACTGGCAGGCGAGGCTTGGGATAGTTGTGCTATTGCCGCTTCGCTCTCCTGCCAAGCTTGCTGTGCACGCGCCAGTGCCGGGGCGCTGTTGGTTTGGTATTGGGCTAATGCCTCGCCATCCAACTCACTGGCTCGTTGTTGAATCTTGCCAATGACACGAAGTGCACCGTCACGCCGTCTTGTATGTGCATCTCGTTCTTTGGCCAATTGCTCATTTGGTGCGACATCAGCCAGCTGTTCACTGGCAACACCATACTGATTGGCGTAAAGGGTGCCGGACTTGTCTTGCAGTGCACGGACTTCTGGTGCTACCGGAATGGCAACACCATCGGGTGTCACGTTGTACTTTGCCGCACGGGGTCTGCTGGCTTTTTCTGGTGCAGGTATTGCCTCATCGGCGCTGACGTATTCTCCACTGGGACGATAGATTGCGGGCAGGTTCGTGGTGCCCGTAACGGGTGGTGAGGTAGGAACAGCAGCACGACCCGATTCAAAAGGCTTACCCAAGACATGGGTACCTCCACCCAGCAAGCCACCAACGGCTGCACCAGATAATGCAGCAGGGCCGACACCGCGCCATGCATCCTTACTTGGGTCTAGATGATCGCGTTCCGCTGCATTCTGGATGTACTGTTCAGCTCCGGACTGTAGGAACTCCTGTCCAGCCTCCTTGCCGACATCCTTCGCCGCAGACTTTGCCATGCCAACAAGGCCATCGCCGGCAAGCGAGGCGCCTGCACGGCCTGTTACACGATTGAACACCGAGCCCAGTGCACCGCCACCAGTAAGGACACCGATACCGCCCGTGGAGATCATGGTGTTTCGTAACACTTGGCTGGCGGTCTCATCCGCAACAGCCTTACGCGCCGCCAATGGGTCACGCGTTTGCTGTAGTGTGGCCCGATAGGTCGGGTTTTGCAGCAGAACATCTTCAGGCGTCGCTGCAAGGTCCATCACCTTGGCGTGGGTCTGCTCTGCATTAACCAAGGCAGCTTGCCCGCCTTCTGCGACGCCCATACCAATTGCACCCGGCGCAGCCATCAAGGCTTTTTGTGCAAGCGTCGCCGTGCCTGCTTCGGCTGCTGCTTGTGCACCCTTGGCTACAGCAAACCTGCCCAAGCCAGACTTGGCAGCCAAACCGATCACGCCGCCAACGGGCGCAGTCGCCACCATGCCGGGCACGCTGCGCGATGCAGCCATTAATGTGGATTGCAGTGGGGTATCACCCAGACTGTAGTCATCAGTGACGATGGGGTTGTTGGCGACGGATCGACCACCACCAGACATATCATCCACCCAGTAGCGTTGTGCGGTCTGGCCAGCATCCCGTATTGCGCCACCGACGCGGTCAGCTCCAAGCTTTTCCAAACCGTAACCCGCAGCGGCAACCAGGTCGCCTGCACCGGCAGCGGCCGACTTGACGTAGTCCATGGTAGTTGCCGAAGGCTTATAGCCGGTGGCTTCCATGTACTGCTGGGGTGTCATCTTGTCCGCGAAATCGCGGTTGTAGATACCAACCATGATGGTGTGGTCATCAAGTTGGTCGAGTTGGGGGTTTTGGGTGCGGATTTGGTCGAGGGTGCGGGGCAGCGCCATGAGCGGGTAACCAGTGACAATCAAAGCATCGATTGTCTAGGTCGTTCCCGGTGCCAAGTCGCAGTGAAACAAGCTATTCCAACGACTGGGAGCAGATAGTCTTGGAACTTTGATACAAACTGACAGGAAAAACTATCAAGAAAATGCGAACGTGCCTGAACTACTCGAAATTTGAAGATTTTCGGCGTTATGCAATTGGCAATTTGGTGAGTGAACGTATGCTCTGCGCGGGCATACAACAAACTCAGCCAATAGTTCAGAACAGAAACGCAAAATCAAGTACTTCCGTCTAATTGCCACAAGAAAATATTCCCACTGGCGAAACTCTTGTACGTAAAAGCACAACTAAAATACAATAGTTGGCCCATTTTCTATTAATTCGGCAAACACTGATAGAAGCAGCGAAAATATAGAGGGAATTAAATGCTAACAATAGTGACAGTTCTGTCAATTGTCATAGCGCTTTTTTGCTGGCCATATGCGCTTAATTTTGCCAAATCATTTTCTAAGCAAAGATTTACACCAGCTGGTCCATATTTAATTGCCGCTGGCTTAGTTAGCTTACCGTTCCTGTTGATTGCCACACTTGTTTTTTCTGTAAACAAGATGCTGTTTGCAAGCGTTACGGCTAATTCAAGATATATAGAGTGTGACTATCCCAACATTGGTAGCGAAGGACTTATTCTTCCAACCGCAGACGGCAAGGGGGTATTGCATTTGCCGAGAGCAGCCAATGTAACATTAACCCCATATCCTGAATGCAATAAAGTACACAGTTTCACCCAAACGATTGGGTGGTACAAAGGCAAATTATTAACCAGTAGCGCAGGTGGTATTAATGTTCCCAATACCGAAGTGTCAAAAGTAGAAATTTTCTATGCCGGGCTTGATTCAATATCGAGTCGCAGACGGATGGAAGACTGGCGTTATGAATCGCCAATTCGACATAAAACTTACCCTTTAGAATACTATCCTCGCTTCTCATGGGAGACAGAAGTAGGCCCAGCGTATCCATACCAAAAATATGGAGCATGGGGAATTATAGGCACACGTAATCCACTAAATGGTAAGCCTATTGTAGTGAGTTGTACTATTAGACGTACAGACGCTATCGAGAATAGTGAAGTATCCGGGGATTGCAGAGGTCATGCTTACGGCACAAAGAATGGGAAAGTCTTATCTGCTAGGTTTATTGTCTTCCCTCCAGACATAACAGAAATAGACGCCATAGTTAACTCACTAAATCCACTACTTGAATCATATATTGAAGGTTAGTCATGCCCTACCGGTTTAATGAAGAAGAAATTGCTCTCATTCGTCAAGCTCGTGCCTTATGTCCAGCGGGAGATCAGGATGCAACAGGTACGGGTAATTGGGTTCCATTCTATACAAAGCTTTCTCTTATATTTACTGTTAGGATTGCTGAGGCAACATTGAATAAATCAATGCCGCCTAAAGACTTGCAAGACATGAAGGATGTCAAGTTATGGTTGGACGTTGCTATTAGCGCAAATGGCAATAGCGGCTCTCATGGTGCATTTATTCGTACATATACCGAACGCGAAGGTTTGTTAAGGCGAGGGCAAGGGTTTACTGCCTTTGAAATGCAAAAATCATCGAATGGTGTAGCTCTCAACTTTTTTAATGACTTGATTGGTAAAAATGACATTGAGAAAGCATGGACAGTACCAAGTATTGATATTTTAGCAGAGGCAGATGCCAGTTCAATTGGTAGAAATTTGTATGGCTTGGGACTCGATGATGCCAGCAAGCGACTGGAACTTAATGATACGGCGGTTACAGCCAATACTGGCTGGACAGGTACATTCGGATTTAGCCTGCTAGGAGGTAAACAGCCCTACGAGAGTTGGCGTCTTTTAACAGGTGGAGATCCTGAATATTCTAAAGTTGATAAAGCAAGATATCAACTCAACTCGTTAGATGATTTAAAGAACATTCTATTTGCTGTAGATTCGTATGAATTGGCGCTTAAATCATCACTAGGTGTTGGTGCATTAGACTGGATCACTGGCTCTGATGCATTTCTTGCACAACTCAATATTATGGTCGCAAGTGGTCAATGGAATCCCTTTATTAAAGCGGTTGCCAGTCGGACGCCTGCCATTTCAGGCGCTGTAAATCTCATTGCAGGAAATCAGTATAAATTCCTTGACTCACTGCGACGTGCCTATACCGGAGCCCCTGTATCGAAAACTACTAAAGACAACTTTGTTGAGAATGCATATGCATTCTTCAGTCAGATGAGCGCATCTGAACAGCAGAATCTCATTGTCTTGCCATTTACAAGCGCTGAAGACTGGGCAAACAAAGCGAAAGAAGATACGCCAGATGGTTGGGCAATTCGAAATGCATTGATGAACTTTAGCCCTTATGCGTTAAAGCTCAATTTGGACACGTTGAAAACTAGAGGTCTGTCACTCTATGACGAGTCAACGGGTACTGGTGAAATCACGGAACAATTCCTTAAAGACCGTGCAGCTTTCTTAACCTGGGTCAATAAGTCAAATCAATACGGGTCAGACTACTTCCCAAGTCCTGATGGTCGTCTTTGGATATTCGACGACAAATATACCAACACAAGTATTGGTGCCACGCCCGCAGATGGATCAACACCGACACCTAATCATGTAACGTTTGGTTCTGCACTGGGTGAAGAAATCGTTGGTGAAGGAGAAACGGACTACCTCTACGGCATGGGCGGTAATGACACGTTGAAGGGGGAAGCAGGTGCGGATTATCTGGAAGGCGGGCTAGGTAACGACGACCTTCAGGGCGGTGCTGGCAATGACACCCTTATGGGCATGGCGGACAACGACACGTTGAACGGCGGCGCTGGTAATGACCTGCTTGAAGGTGGTCAGGGTGTCGATACCTACATTTACAAGTCCGGCGAAGGCAATGACATCATTGTTGACCTGGACGGCCAAGGTCAGATTCAGTTTGATGGTGCCCTCCTTACCTCTGGTACCGAGAAATTTAAAGGTTTTTATACAGATGATTCCAAGAATCTGGTGTTCATCTGGTCTCCCGTTAATGGAGTCGGTGATCTTCATATCTCCAAAAAAGGCACTGCGGGTGGCATTACTGTCAGGAATTTCCGCGAAGGTCAGTTGGGTATTACCTGGAAGCAGGGTGAACAACCGACAACTCAGGACGGGACTATCGTTGGCGATAAGAATCCCTTACTGGAGAACGACAACTACAAGCTGGATGGATTAGGCAACCTGGTAACAAATGGCGCTAAGGCCGGCTTCGAAGATGTGCTTCACGGCAGTAGTGGTCAGGACTTCATATATGGTCTAGGCGGAAATGACTATCTCGCTGGAATGAACGGCAATGATGTCATAGACGGCGGAGACGGTCGGGATGTTATAGCCGGTGGCATGGGCTCAGACACGCTCTATGGTGGTGATGGCGGCGATTATCTCTTTGGGGCAACAGGCGGCGTGCTTCGTCAAACTAAGGAAGGCGAGCCCGTCCCCCTCAAAGATGGCTTCGTGCGTGATTTTGGCGGCCGTGGCTGGGAGGTACAAACCAAGGGAGCGGTCCTGTACTTCCAAGGCACACGTACCGCAGAACTGGATAAGCTTACAGCCGATGAAGGTAATCTAATCTTCGGCGGTAATGGTGATGATACTGTCTATGCCGGTGGAGGAAATGACACCGTTTACGGCGAGCGTGACGACGACAAGCTTATCGGCATGGATGGTGATGACATTATTTCCGGTGGACTTGGAAACGATGCTATTTACGGGGATGGTATCGTCTCTATCAACACTGATAGTGAAGCTGAAAGTATCTATTGGGGCCGTGCACTTGCTAGCGCCGGTGGCTCAGATTTGTTATCTGGCGATGAAGGCAACGACACCTTGGTCGGCGGTAGCCTCAACGATACCTTGATCGGTGGTGAGGGCAATGACCTGCTTATTGGCGGGGCAAAGGGATTCACACCGGACGCAGTAGAGAAAGTAGCGCTGAATGATGGCAACGACCTGCTTGATGGTGGAGTAGGCAACGATCAACTTATTGGTGGCTTTGGCTCGGATACGCTATTTGGCGGCGCAGGCGATGACATACTCTATGGTGATCAATTCCACGGCTCGATAGATGAGCAATTCACTTCCTATGCTCATCTGCAAGGCGCTGACTCGCTGTATGGCGGCGATGGTAACGACAAGATGGCAGGTGATCTTGGAAACGACTATCTGCAAGGTGATGATGGCAACGATACGCTGTGGGGTGATATTGGCTCCGAGCAAGAAAATCCCTTGGGCGGTAATGACACGTTGCTTGGTGGGAAGGGTAACGACTTCCTTGCGGGTGATGCAGGAAATGACCTGCTAGATGGTGGAGCCGACAATGATCACCTGCGCGGAGGGAGCGGCAATGACACGCTGAAGGGCGGAAGCGGCGCTGACACCTTACTGGGCGACGATGGTGACGACTATCTGGATGGCGGTGAGGGCGAAAACCTCCTGGAAGGCGGGAACGGCAATGACACGCTGGTTGGAAATGGCTTGAGCGTTCTGAAAGGTGGTGCCGGTGACGATACCTACCTACTGGCTTCTGAAAACATTGGTCCTGCACCGACAATCGTACCTACGATCCTCGATATCGACGGGAACAATACGATCCGAATTAATACTGCCCTGTCAGACCTTTCAGTTCACCAAGTGAAGAAAGACCTCGTCATCGCCAGAAACGGAAGAGCCATCTTTGCACTTAACAATGCACGAGGTCTTGCGAATCTTAAGCTGGAACAAGTAGACAGGAATGGGGACGGCCCGAAAGATGCTGGCAAGGTACTTGATACCTTGACCGTAAAACAGTTGATGGCGTCTAACTGCAATGATCGCCTTAGCCTGGACTATTCAACCGAAACAGTAGGTGTAGTTGCCTTTGGCGGTAACAAGAACGACGAAATCATTGGCTCTTACCAGAATGACCAACTGGAAGGGAACGCCTCGAACGACAAACTGTTCGGGGGTTTGGGTAACGATACCCTCCTCGGTGGTACAGGCCACGACACCTTAAATGGAGGTGACGGTGACGACGAACTGGTTGGAGGCGAAGGAAACGATTGGTTAGAGGGCGGCAAAGGTAACAACAGGTACGTGTTTGAGGGTAACTGGGGTAAGGACATTGTAGAAATTGACCCCCACGGCAAACATGTTCTGGCATTCGCAGGGCTAACAGCTGACCAGTTGTATTTCAGGGTGCAAAAAGAAAACCTGATTATTACTACTCGGGATGGGTCCGGCCAAACGGTAACTGTTAAGAGCTACACGCATCCGGCTATCAAACCAAAGCTATTACTAGAGCTGCAGGGTTCTGTCGTTCTTGAGCCTGATGCAATCGCAGCGCTACTTTCACGTGATCGCTCCCAAGTAGATGACCTGGACAACATCATGGTAGGGAGCGACGCTGCAGATACCTTAGATGGCAAAGGTGGCAATGACTTGATCCAAGGTGGTGCGGGTAACGATACACTGATTGGCGGTACGGGCAACGATACGCTTGAAGGACAAGCAGGAAGCGATACCTACCGATTCTCAGCTGGTCATGGCTTCGACACCATTATTAATGCGACGTCGGATGCTGACGCAGTGGATCGTATTCAATTCGATGGAACGATTGATAAGTCAAAGATAGAGATCAGACGTGAGCTACGAGATTTGCTTGTCTACACATCCAAATCCGACAGCATTCGCGTTGAAAACTATTTTGCTGATTACTTTGGAACAAAGACCCTATCCAGCACGCCCATCAAGGAAATTGTTTTTGACGATGGCACTGTGTGGGGCGCGACTGATATTCAAACCAAACTGGGAACTGTCAGAGGTGGCTCAGACCCACAAAGCTACGCTGCATTGACTGGATGGGGAAGCTTAAATCCAATCTCAGGTAGCGACGCTGACGAGTCCCTGGTTGGTACGGTAGATGATGACATCATTCATGGAATGGGTGGTGACGACACCATAACGGGCGGATATGGTAACGACTATTTACTCGGGGGACGTGGCGAAAGTTCCTACATGTTTTCTGCTGGCCACGGCAATGACGTCATCGACAACATTACTATGCACGTTGGCGAGCGGTATGAAGAACTGAAAAATACACAGTTCCGCATATATTTTGACTCATCCATTGATAAAGATAAGGTCTTTGTCGAGCCAGTGTGGAATGGATATCTGGTTTACACATCCGCAACCGACTCCATACGGATTTTCGACAGAAAACAGCCCAACGTAAAAAACGAAATTGTCTTTGCTGATGGAACTGTCTGGAATCTGTTATGGGTTCCTGATAGCAACATCAGATCAGGGCAGTTTGTCCAGACTGTGCCGCTCTTCGGTACTGAAGGGAATGACTTCATACAGCTGGAATGGAATCAACGACGGATTGTTGATGCTAAGGGGGGTGATGACACTATCGTTGGTGCGATAGGGGATGACATCCTGTCTGGTGGTGATGGAGATGACGTGCTTGTTGGCGGTGTTGACCACGGACAGGACAAGTTAAACGGCGGAAATGGGAATGACAGCCTCTTTGGCGGTGGCGGAGCCGATACGCTAACTGGCGGTGCGGGCGATGACTATATCGAAGGTGGCGCCGGAGTTGATGATATTAGAGGCGGAGACGGTAACGACGTTCTTATCGGTGGTGACGACATAGACGTGATTAATGGTGACAACGGAGATGATGTAATCACTGGTGGTCGTGGCAATGATGAGTTAGTCGGCGGCAAAGGCAAGAACCGGTACAACTTTGCTAGGGGTGATGGCCAGGACAAAGTGATCGATCAGTGGGAGTCAAATCCAACCATCGTATTGCAGGGCTATGCAGCGGATGATTTGGAATTCAGCACTATCGAGAACACTCCCACAAGTCTTTTGCTGACCTTTAAGAATAATCCGCAAGACCGTATCGAACTATTCTCGTTCTTTGACCAACATGCCAATCCCACAGTACTACATATCGTTGACGGCAATGGCGTCACTAAAGACTTCGATTTTGAGACTGTTCGTCTCAAGTGCTTAGATAAAGCTACTGAAGGCAATGACACCATTACTGGTTTCTATACCGACGACAAGATCATGGCCCTAGGCGGTGACGATAAGATTCTAGGCTTCGCTGGTAACGATTCCATTGATGGCGGGTCAGGTAATGACTCTATCCAAGGTGGTGATGGCAATGATTCCCTCATTGGTGGTGAAGGAAATGACGAGATAGACGGTGGTGAGGGAGACAATCAGCTGTTTGGTGGTCAGGGTAATGACGGTCTTATTATCGGTGGCTATAACACCGCAAATAGTAAGAACCAGCTATTTGGTGGTGAAGGTAATGACACCCTAACTGGGGGAAGAGGCAATGATTTGCTTGATGGTGGGGCAGACAATGACTCTCTTGATGGTGATCAAGGCAACGATACGCTGATCGGTGGAGCTGGAAATGACACCTTAAATGGTGGAAATGGATTGGACCGACTTGAAGGCCAAGCGGGCGATGACGAATATTACATCTTCCCTGGAAATGGTAATGATGTAATTCTCGACTTCGATACCACGGCAAATAACAGCGACACTGTGTACCTATTTACCGACCCGGCAAATATCACGGCTGTACAGAAAGTAGGCGCAGACTTGGTTCTGAAGTACAACGACACTGACCAGCTAACGGTTGAGAAGTACTTTGACGCAGACAATGCTTTAGCTTACCGAGTTGAACGATTCAAATTTAACGACAATCTCGGCCAGGAAGTAGTTTGGACACATGCTGACATTGAATCTAGGGTTAACCAGGGAGCCAGCGCCGCCAATGAGCCTATAACTGACGCTACACGAAACAAACGTTCAGTTGATACGCCATATGTCGCAGTTTGCGAACGTGGTAGCTGGCAAATGCCTTCTGATGTTGTTCCCGAGGTTGCCGTATGTTCAATGGGAACAGACGCTGACCGCCAGGTCAATGCACTGATTAGTGCTATGGCAGGCTTTGCACCACAAGATGCAGCCTCGCTTAACTTCAGCAAATACATGCAGGACAACCAAGTACCGGTACTCGCGTCCAATGTATTGATGTAGTAGTCAGGGCGGGTTTATCCCGCCCTTTTTCATTGGATAAAAGCTAGGAGTCCTTACCATTCACATCCCCCCACCGACGTTTCCAGGCAGCGGTGGGCTCTTGGATACTGGGTATTCGTCGACCATCCGGTCCAATTTCAAGCACAACGTACACGTTGGTAAAGCAGAAGTACCCGACGAGGCACCCCAGAATAAAGCCGGTTGGGATTTCAATCTCGCGTGTTCCGATATGGTCAGTGATCGTCAACGTGTTTGCAGGGAAGCGAAGACCCAATTGCGAAAACTTTAGGGGCAGTTTCCCTTCACGTAGGTATTCCCTTGCCAACCAAGGCCCCGGCGGAAAGTTGCAAATGTCGCTGGTGCCACCCCAAATGGTATGACGTTGGAAAAGGCTGATAGACCAATGCCTTGGCAGGTGTACAAACTGCTCCTGCTCCCAGGGTGTTCCGTTGCGTGCGATATGAATGATTTCTTCCATATCGCAAGCTTAGCGTTAAGAGAACGATCGTTCACCTCCTTGTGTCGGATAGACTGCAAGGTGCTTCGTTATTGCTGTGACTGATATCGCTGTAGCGGTAGGACGGGTAGCTGCTGACGGTACCCGGGCAAGCCTGTCGAGGCTGCACGCTGTACCGGTACTTGAGCAAAGTCGCCCCTGCCTGCGAGTGCAGCTAGTTGTTGAGGGTCTTCGCCTGTAGCAGACATGCCTCCCGGACCAGTAAGCGGAATCGCCCCCGCTGCGGGGTTCTTCATATTCACCGCTGCCGGGGTCTTCACTACACCCATGCCATCAGGTGTTGGCGTCTCAAAGTTCACGATCTGGTAATCAGCCGCTTTAATGTCCAGGCTACCGTTTAAAGCAAGGTAACTGGCATAAAGCTGTCTGCCTTTCTCACCCGCGCGTTCTTCCGGGCTAAGTCGGTTGTATTGACCAGCCAGGTCACGTTGCTTCTGGATCGCTTGGCGACGGTCGTTGAATTCGGTCTGCGACATGCTCAAGCGAGCACCATCAAGTGCCAGGGCTTTGCGCTTGATGTCTTTCTCAAAGTCGAACGACTTGCGCTGTAGGTCCATTTGTTGGTTGGCGCGGTGGTTGGACTGCCAGGCGCTATAAGCCATGGCAGCCGCTTCCGGTCCCTGCATCTGACCGAATAGGTACATCACTTGATCAGCAGGCAATTGGTGCTCATCGATGAGCTTACCGTCTCGCATGCGTTTAACCACAGCGCCGCCGTCCTGCTGTCGCGTGACTTGATACTTCAGGTTGTCGTGGATGTCGTTGTCGAGGAAGTTGGACAACACCGACGTATCGCCCTGCTGGTAGGCATCATACGCCTTACGGGCACGTAGGCTGTGCTCGGTTACATAGCGTTGTCCTGCCATATCGCGGATTTTCTCGGCCTCTTCGATCTTGCCATGGGTCTCAAACACCATGGCGCGGTCTTCCAGTGCGGCGAGCTGGTCATCTAGGTTTACCGTTACCTTGCGTGGCTTGGCATCAGGGATGCGGGCTTTGGCGCTGCCGTCGGCGTTCTGCCAGCCTGCCAACCCCTTGCTGGCTGCTTGAATGTTGCCCGGTGCGGGTTCTTTCGCCCCTAGACGAACAGCTTCCGCGTCCCAGTCGGTACCAGCACCCAAGTCCAAGCCATTGGCAGCCACTTGGACAGGTTGCGGCATAGTCAAACCCGCAGCGACACGGCTCGCACTGGAAGCCTGGTTGGCTTGGTCTATCGGCTGCTGTTCGGCGAATTGTTCCTGCTGCGCCCGTACTTCTGCCCGTTGTCTGGCGGTCTGGGTGGCTTTCAGGTCTTCTTGCAGCGCATCCGCTTCCCGATCACGTTTGATCTGGCGTCCCATCTGGTAGCCATTCATCAAGCCATTGCTGAAGGCCGACAGGCCATTGATTCCGATATGCATGGTTTGCTTTGCTCCTAAAACAGTTTCTTGATGGCTTGGAATGGCGCTTTGACAAGCTTGGCAGCGGTACTGTCGTCGAATGCTCTACCCGCATTGGTAAAGTCGCCGGTCAAAAGCTCGCCACCGACCCGCATCGTGCTGCCAATACCGAACTTGTCATCAGCACCGCCAACCTTGGGTGCCCAGCGCTGATTGATATCCTGCTCAAGGTTCTTCCCCGTCAACAGGTCTTTGACATACTGCGTACCTTCACGCCGGTAACCACCGCGCTTGGCTTCACGTTCATTGATCACGGCTGCTGCGGCCAATGCGGTCCAGGGATTGAGCAAAGCAGAACTGCCCGTAGTCGCGGTACCAGCTCCGGTACCAACTTCTGCGGTCCCAGCAGCGCTACTCTCCGCGCCGCCCATGAAGTGCTGCAAGACTTGGGGGTTGATACCTTGTTGCTGTTGGTTCTGTTGCTGCGCTATCGCAGCACGGTTACGGGCTGCCTGTAGTTGGGCAAGATCGTCGCTTTGCTGTTGCAAGCCCAGGCTGGCCAGGTCTTGCAGGCTGTTAGGTTGACTGCCCGGTAAGGCCAACCCTTGGGAGAAAGGTGACATCACTTTCCCCCGACCTTGAAGCCGCTGCCCGCCCAAGCGCCTGCGATATTGCCCGCCAAACCCAGTAGGCCGTTGTTACCGGCTTGACTTGATTGCCATGCAGCCAGTTGGTTCTGGTACTGCTGGCTCAAGCCATTCATGGCGCTGCTATTGCCTGCAATCGCACCGCTGAAGCCATTACCCATGATGGCGTTGTTACTGGCAACTTGGCCTGCTGCCCCTTGTAATGCGCCTTGCCCGGAAGTGCCCATGCCGGTACCGGTGCTGAATGTTTGACTTGCGGTACCGGGCAGCCCACGACCCAGGCTGGCGGCGTCCTTGCGCAGCATCAGGCCGGTTTTCATGAGATCACGCCGGGTATTGGTCTCGGCAGCCGATGTCGCCAAGGCGCGATTCAGCAGCATGTCATTCATGACCGCGCCAGCACGACCACTGTTGGGATTGACACCCATACGGCCATTCAGGCGGGCTTGGGCAGCCATGGCGTTGTCGAACTGCTTGCCCACCGAAGCGACAGATGCAGCGGATTCGCTGGCTTGACGGCCTTCGCTGTCGTACTGCATCGCCTCCTTGGCTACTTGCTGCTCAATGGGCCTGAACGTTGTCGTGTAATCTGACCAAAGCTCGCGAGCACGTTCGCTGTTGAACTTGGAATCAGCCAGTTGCTGGTCGGCAAACTGCCGGCTGTATTGGTCGATTTCTGCCTGGCGTGGCTGCTGGGCTTCCCACTGTTGGCGACTGAAAGCCAGCCAGTCTTTACCAAGCTTGGCGTTCTCTATTGCTGCCTGCCCGATAGCGGGGTCGGGACTGGGTGCCTTACCGCCTTTTTTGCACTCAGCAACGGGGCCGTCGTAGTCATAACCGGTTTGTTCGAGTACAGCCCCGCTGGCCATGTCGATTACGGCGTAAGTAGTGATGAACATGGGTGGAATCCTTGTATTAATCGACATTCTTCGCGCAGCATCCCCAGGAGGATCAGATCCTCACCGCCAGGGAGCGCGCACCGGATCAAGCCTTCGCGCTTGAAACCGAGCTTCAAATCAAACGCCAGTGCCTGCTGATTGCTGGCCGGTACCAGGCCTGTTACGCGTCGTTTGTTGGCGGTGATGAAGGGGTAATAGAAGCTGGCCACAAGAAACTGCCGTGTCATGGCATAGGGACTACTGGCAGCGACATGCATGTTTACATCGCAGTCGCTGAAGCGTTCATAGACGGTACCGGCTATCAGGGTGTCACCCTGCATGAGGCCAATGGCGCGGCAGTCGTCAAAGCGGGCGATACCAATACGCCCGCACACCCAGTGCATCACGCGGTCATCATCGCCATATAGAAGGGTCTTGGCTAACATGGCATCCTGTTTGTGATTCCAAAATGCCATCATGCAGCGCGTAACCGGTGACCTGATAACCGACTGGACTAGTTCCGACGCTGTCTTTGCCAACTCGTCCAAATCCGCGCTAGCGCATTGAATTGGCGTTGTTTTAATCACGCCACTATTGGACTAGTGGTTCCGGGCTGGGCTCGGGTCGTTCCATCGCACCCGCAGGACGAGTGACCACTGGGCCAGCCGACCGCGTTGGTGGCCACTGGATGGCTTCCAGCGCTTCGAGCGTCGTTGCCCGTTCAATCGCATCTTTCAACGGCCTGGAAATCATGTGCTGCGCCAGCCGGTGCTCGCCCTCAGCCATCGCCCACGCGGTTTCGAGCGCAATCAGCTTGTCTGCCGCCATGGGGACTTCGCTGTTATCCAGCGCTCGCCAACTGAAACCGGCAGGAAATGCATAGCCGTCGCGGGCCATGCCGGCCAAGCGGGCGATATTCTGTGCCGCTTCCGCATCGCCTTCGTATTGCACGCCTTCGAAAGTGAACTGGGTGAACTTGGCAATCGCACTGGTGCGGGCTGCATTGATTTGCGCAGTCTTTCGTTGCTTAGCCACAGCCAGGGCGTCCGCCGGTCCCGGCTCACTGATGTATTCACCCCCCATCAATAACGGGTGATTGACCAGCAATGACTGCTCGAAGCCTTGTGCGAGCAGGGTCGGTGCATCGAGCTGGACAGGTTCGGTTTGCCACGACTCCGAGTCTTCGCCAATCGCGGCTGCCCCCGCACTTTCCCAGCTATACAGTTGCAGCGTGGTCCAGACGACGCCCTCGCGGTAACGCACGGTAAAGCCGCGCACGGTGTGATAGGCGAGCGTTTTGTGTTCGACGGTAAGAGTCTTCTGTATCGGCATGGTCAGTGGTCGTCTACGTTCACGGTGTTATCGACATCAAGCGTGATGGTATGGCTTGACGCCGGTCCACCCGCGAGGCGCAGATTGATGGTTACGGTGGCGCGTGCGCTGCCGTTGGCTTCAATACGTCCAGGCGACGAGGTGGATGCCTGCAACACGCAGGAGCGCGAAGCCCCCAGCGACATCCAGTTGCTTGCATCATTGATGAGATTGGCTGAGGTGTTGCTGGCTTTACCGGTGATGCTGGCAACGAACTGCACTTCGCATCCTGCGCCGACACTTGCGCTCGTCACGTTGTTCCAGTTACCGCTTCTGGGCTGGGTACCCGACAGGCGCCAGGTGCCATCACTGTTGATATAAATCCCAACCACTCCCGTTACCCCACCGACGCGCACAAAATGCTGGTCACTCTGGTAGGTCGGCATTCCCCAAGGCGGTTGCGCGATGCTGGGCGGGAGCGCTTGTGTCTTGCGCAGCTTGGCCAGCTTCATGAAGCTGCCAGACCGTAAGATGCCTGTCCCTACCGTCATGCCTTGCAGTATCTGGAACATCCCACCACGCGCCTGTGTCACCACGGTGATATCAAACACGTGTGGGCAATCCAGCGAGGGGCTGGCAATCGTGCCGTATTGCCAGATCGTATAGAAACGCCCGTCGATCACCGATTGCCAGCTATTGGGAATCTGCGTGTACGTGCTAGCGGTATTCACCGTATGCACCACGGTACGCAGCGCACTGTCCCCGGGTGCCTTGGCCATGATCGTGACACCGCTGTTGGTCGGACTATGAACCCATAGCGAGCCAGTGATGCGGTAGATTGAATACGGTTCCAGCATGAAATTAAACCCCGACGCCGCCGTGACATGCGTCGTCATGGCCAGATCAGCATGCAGCGCTACGTGGTCGATTTCCGCGCCCAAACCGTTGACTTCCACCGCCATCCCATTGCTACTGGTCGATAAATCCACGCTGCCGTTTGCCGACAAAGCGCGGATGAATTGC
The DNA here is from genome assembly GCF_052601015.1 of Chitinimonas violaceus. Classification (NCBI taxonomy): domain Bacteria; kingdom Pseudomonadati; phylum Pseudomonadota; class Betaproteobacteria; order Neisseriales; family Chitinibacteraceae; genus Chitinimonas; species Chitinimonas violaceus. Next base: position 27,350 of record NZ_JBQXDJ010000013.1, read on the forward strand.
CGATTATTGGCTTCGTCGTACTCACCGACCAGCAACGCACCATTGGCCGGGGCGGAACTGATGATGTTCTGTATCCAGGGGGCGCTGTTCGAGTTCGCCACGAAGAAGCGCTTATTCGGGTCACCGCGCTTATGAATGACCAGCCCGAGATTCGGGTCCATCGTCATGCCGACGGGGGTAAACGCATTGTCGGCAATCAGCGTAGTGCGGTTGGCATCGGTAATCTGCCCGCTGACATTGGTGCCCAGTGTGGCACCGTAGGTTGCCCCATCGGTACCGACATAGGCGCTCGGCTTGTCCTGTAGCAGACTCGCCTTGCCGAAATACGGCTGCAAGCACCATAGCCAGGAGTCCCCATGTCCAGGCAGGGTATCGTATTTGCGCACAACAGCCAGGACACTGGCAGCTTCCGGTGGCGCAACGGCAAACACGGTCAGACGCTGAAACTCATCGAGTCTCGGGTACTGGCTCTGTGCCATCTGCCCTTCGAAACTCTTGATGGTTTCCGAACCCCGCGCATGATTGTCCCGGCCAACAAACAGGATAAAGATGCCTGCGCCGCAGCGATGCGTTGCCAGACTGGCAGAGAATTCATAGCGCTCGCCCGGCGTGACGGGTACGACATTGAAATAGTCATCGGACAAACCGATGTCAATGACGCCGCCACCATTGGGCGCACCTGTGTTGATCGCCCAACCCCTTACGCCGGGCGGCATCCAGTCGCCAGGTGGCCAGATACGATCGGCCAGATCAAGGCGTTGGATCGGTGTGTTGTTCTGGTTCCAGCGTATCCTGGCGCCACGTAGGCCGGCAGAACGGTATTCGCTGTTGTACAGCAGGTTGCCGCTGTCCGTGGGCTTCTTCTCATTAAGGATCGCGCTCGATGCAAAGTACTCACGCAGGCTCGGCTCAGTACCATCCACCAAGTTAACCATGGGCCGACCAAAGAGCTGAGAGGCATCCTTCTCGGCGTAGTACTGATAGGCGCGGTGGTACACCGAGTTGACACCCGCGATGAAATTCCAGTTCGAACCATCCGCCACCTTTTCGCCGGTAGTGCAGTCCCAGATACCCGCGCTGTCGCTGTTATTACCGATGGCGCCCGCCGGAAAGATGTAGCCGACCATCAGATACCATCGCCCAAGCAACAGACTAGCCGATGACGCAAAATAGGGATTGGGTTGCCCCTCCGTCGTATTGAGTTTGCAGACGTTATCGGTACCCCAATACGCCTGTCCATTGCCACGCACGCGGTAGACCGGCAGCACAAAGCGGTAGGTCTTGGTGTGGTCAAGTACCAGTGGGATATGGCTCCAGCCGCCACCCTGTTCTCCATTTCCGGTGGTTTCCTGGCAATACCACACAAAATCCCCGCCCCCCTTGGGGCCGGGTATCCATGTATCTCCTCCCGTAGCCGAGGTGTAGATAATGCGGTTGTACTCGCCATTACTTGTCCAGGGGATAGGCGCATCACGCCGCCACCAACTGACATCGATCATGTTATTGCGGATGGCATCATCGTTTGGCCGGTTGTTGACCTGTGACCATTCCTGCCTGTCGTTACGTAGGCCAGGATCGGCATAGGCAACCGGGAGCGGTGAGCCCACGCCAAGAATCACATTGCCCGCGTTGTCGCGGATCGTAAGCCCCCGCCCATCGATCATGCTGGCCTTGATGCTGTTGGCGGTCAGCACATTGGCCTGGACCGAGCTGATAAAGGCAGCCTTGGCGGTCAACGCGTTGATATACGCTGTGTTCGCGGTCAATCCATCAACAAAGGCGGTGCTGCTGGTCAGCTTGTTGACGAAGCCGCTGTTGGCCACCAGTTCGCCCGTAATCGCGGTATTGGTCACCAAATCAAGCGTATCCACTTGCAATGCGCGTACAGATTTAGCGGCCATCAGTTCCTGAGTGATATCACCGGGTCGGATGCCATTGACCAGAGGGCGTGAGGTAGCGGGACTGCCCGTCAGGCTGTTGTACGGGCCTTTAATACTCGCCGTAGAGACGAAACGCACCCAGTAATATGCCTGTGTCGGCGTATCAAAGGGATCCATGAATGTCGAGCTGGGTGACATCCCCACCAGCTTGGCTGAGCTGAAATCATCCGATTCCGCACGCCAGATTTCGGTATGGGCGTGATTGCCGTAAGTCGGCCATTGCCAGCGCACCAGGTTGTAGCCAATTGCCCCAATCGGCGAGACATCAGTAGGGGCTGGAGGCGGCACATCGGATAACCAACCTGCTGGTACACCGGCATTGACGAGGTCATCGGGCGTCACCGGGCCGCCATGGTCCTGCACTAAAGGTGGTTTGTCGGCATTGGATATCGCCTTGTTGAATGCACCGCTTTCCAGCGCCTGTTTGATCGGACTCAGTATCTTGTACAACGCCGGGTCCAGGTTACCCGGAATGCTTGGAATTGCTGGGAGCTTAGCCGACATAGAGTTCCTTGACGGTGTAACCGGTCGCCACCACCCGGATACCAGATACAGTGCCGCTTACTTCCATTTCCAAGGTCTGGCCACGCAAGCCGCTCGGTAAGCGGAATGGCTCGACGCTGTTTACGGTACGGGAATGACGTAACAAGCCATCGATATACAGATTGAAAGTCAGCGGATAGGCAGCCGCTTCGACACGAGCCAGTGAAGGCACATAGCCGGTACCGACGGCAAAGCATTTGGAGCGCCAGCGTAGGGATAATGGGGGTCCAGCTTCAAACCGTTGCAGCGTGCGCCCTCCGGTCACGATGTACAGGGCGGCATTCATGGGGTCGATATAGGCAGCCGACGCACCGAACCCTGCCAGCGTGGTGAACCGGCCTTGCTGGTCCAGCAACAACCCACCATTCGGGGTAAACGCCAGATAGCGGCCGTTATGCCAGACCGCAGTCATATTGGCCGGGTCCAATGCCTGCCATTGCTCAGCACGCAGGGTTTCTGCACTAAGTAGTCGGCTGCCGCCTATGCCGACACCCTGTAAACCATTGGCGCTGGCATAGATAGCACCGTCACCCGTGGAGACAACAGAGCGCTTGGCGACGCAGCCCAACAGGCTCGGTTGCGCATCCATACTCATATTGGCGGGGTCGATACCGGTCACGATGTAGGGGTGGCCGGTAGTGGCAACCAACAGGGATTGCCCAAACGCCGCCAGCCCCACAATCGGGTATTCACTGGTCAGCCGGTATTTGTCTGGCCAGGCATAGGGCAGATAAGGCTCGCAGAAGTACAGGTGATGTCCGCTGAACCCGGCCAGAATGCCATTGGGCATGCCGGTCAGTCCTTGCAAATCCGCAGGGGGTGGTAAAAAACCTTTGGTGGCCAGTGCTTCATTGGCTTGTATCTGCTTATCGACGAAGCTATCCGCACCGATGAGGACTTCGCCCACATAGTGGAATTCACCGGCGCCATTACTATCGATCACACTGCGATAGATGCGTTTCTTGGCAAGGACGAAAGCCCCAGCCGGTGCGCCTGGCAATTGGCTGATGGTGACGGTATCGCCGGAAACCACACTCAAGGCAGCCGACGGTGGTGACGGTGCGCCTTCTTCGCCCGTCGCAGACACATAGGTATAGACATACACGCGTCGCTCGCGGCTTTGCGCTTGGTCGGCAGCAGCTTGGGTGATGGCTGTAACTGGGACACCGTTCGGTACCGGAATACCCAGTTCATACGATACCACCGGATAGTCCTGCCCACCCTGGGTCGCCAGCTCGACACTGGTCCAGCCCGGTTTGATACCTGCGCCCGTGAAATACAGGCGTTGGCTGGTATCACCCGCGCCGGTACCGGGCACCACATCGACATCGGTCGTCCAGTGCAGCCAGTATTTGCCCTCTTCAGTGGCATGCCGGAAGCGAAACAGGCTACGCACCGTACCCGCTTTGGGCAGGCTGGGGAATATCGTGACCGGTCCCGGCAGCGCCGACAGGTCCAGACCATCCAGGCGGCAGTTCTCTGCCACCTGTGCGCCGCTGTCATTCAGGTTATGGGTGTTGAGCTTGGGCGCAATGCCACCGAATTGCGTGATAACAATGGCCATCAGAAGAAATGCGGTTTGGTGCGGATCGGTGCATCCTGCTTGCCGTGGGTTGCTTCGTGCCTTGCCTCCCGAACACCTTGTTCGAACAGGCTGGCTTGTGTGCCCGCTGCGCTGGGGTTGCTCCAAGGCTTGTCGGGTTGCAGGTACAGCATCATAAGGGCCCCGGCCTGGATGATCGAACCCCAGTCGTTAATCAGCGAGCCCGGCAGCTCGGTAGCATCCATGGAGGGTTTCAAGGTACAGCGCAGGGTTAACGTGCCGTCAGCCGTCGGAAAAGGTGTAATCGCATTGCTTGCTCCCTCGCCATAGCAAAAGGGTTTGCCTGCCACGCCGGACAACCAGTTCGGATGCGCTTCATCCAGTAGCACATCGGCTTTCGGTTCCAACGGTTCACCGTTGAAGGTAACCGCCTTGATGTTGGCAATGGCTGCACCTGCCGGTACGGCTATCGGTACCGCCACCTGCCCCGCCTTGACCGGCAGGGTGATTAACGCCTTCCAGATACCACTTTCGCTGCATAGGCGGGCAGCACTGTCGCGCAGCCAATGCAGGGCTACTGGCTCAGGGCAATCTGGCACAAAGGGCAACAGACCATTCAACAGGGTCTCAATGGGCTGCATGGTTTCTCATCTTGTTGTTGACCGTGGTTGCGTTCTCCACCTGATTGAGCTGGTCGAGCTGGCTGCTGAACGACTTCAGGTAAGCCAATGCCAATTCCGCATTGGCCGCATGCGCTGCATCCTTGGCATAGGCGCGGTACAAGAGGTAATCGACTAGGGGAGCGAGGTAGAACCGGTCTAGCGATAACCTGTCGGACACCTGCGTGACATCGGGTGGTGTATCGGAAAACGTCAGCTCGACACAGCTACCAGCAATGGCGGGCGGATACACATAAAAAGTCTTGGGATCACCTGCATTATGTGTGGCATGCACAATGCGGGCGGACTGCGGAACAGCGTGCCAGTCCGGCATCTGCTCATCGAGCACACGCCGGTCCACCAAGCGGATTGCTCTACCCGGCGTAGTGCCATCCGTTGCCACATTGCGGATGACATCAAGCAGGGTAATCGCGCCATCGGGTAGCATTTGTCGGCTACCCGTCACCAGCTTTTGCACAACAGTCCGAGCATAGGCACTGGGCCGTGCCATCACGACAGCAATCTGTCCATCGCTGAGCCATTGCAGCAGCTCGGGCTCAGTCCAGCGCACGTGCTCCTGGTCCTGCACCAGATGGCTGAATCGTTGAATCACCGCCGTGACGGTCAGCATGGCTACTGGCCTTCCAGCGTGCTGGCAACCGGTTCAACAACCGGTTCAGCAGCCGGCTCAGCAGCCGGGACGTCCGCTACAGGCTCCTGGGGTGCTTCGGGTTCGTCCTTGGCTGTTTCGGGAACCCGTTTCTTGGTCGCCCTCCGGGGGACGGCTTCCTCGTCCTCGGCAACATCCATTACCCGGCTGGCTCGGGTCGGCACCTCGCGGTACAAGTCGTCATGAGAAAGTAGGCACTCAATCGCATCCTCGTCAAAGACTTCGGCGACACAGCGGCCTTGGGCATCCAGGGTGAAGGCGTAAGTCTCACCAAACACGGTGATATTACGCACCTTGCCATCTTCGGGCTTGATTCGGGATTGGATCTTCATGGTGGTCTCCCCTTAACCAAGCGTGTACCAGACCAACAGGGTGATACGCCCTGTTGCTGCGCCGGTCGCGATAGCGTTGACCTTCACGCCGATAGACCGGTCTGTCTGTGCCTTGGGCACGGTAAAGCCGGATTTGAGGGACATGCGGGAACTGCCACCGGCTTTGCCTGCTAGATCAGCAGCAAAGAATTCCGTACCGATGGAACGATTGTCTGTATCACCGACTGAGCCTGACATCAGTCCGACATCCAGGGCTGCAGTAGGGGTTGCATTGCTATCGAGCTTGTCCGTGACCAAGGTCATATCGAGGATGCGAGCACCGGCAGGCAGAATGCCCAGCTCGATTACATCACCCGTCGCCAATGCGGCCTTCAGGTCATAGTCAAACGCCGTACAGGTCGGACCAGCATTGCTGGGCGTGATGGTTTGTACGCGGCCAAGCGCCGCCAGGGATTGGTAAAGCATATGAAGCTCCTAAGCCACTCAGCCCGTTACCGGGCCAGGGTGGCAGTAACAGGGATTAGTTCGGGTTGGGGGCGTAGGTATCCAGCGCGATCACCGCAAAGTCACGATCAGCGAAGCGGGCTTTCTTGACGCCGAAGATGCACGAGGTATCAATGACTGGTTCGTTACCCAAATCCACGGTTTCCTCGTGCCAGTCGAAGCGCTGGCCACTGCTGGAGCCATAGGCAACGAGACCGGCACCGGCACCCAGGAACAAGGCGCGTGCAGCGGGTTGCTTCATATCGGCGCCATAGTCGTTGAAGGTGATCACGCCCTCGTACTTGTGCAGGATGACGTTGTTGATCATGCCCATATTGCCCTTGAACAACGGGTTGTTCCGTCCTTCCGCTGTGGCTGCGGCCTTCTGAATATCGGCCCAGTCATTGGCTGTCGAGCTGGTACGCATGCTGAATGCCTGGTACTCGCTCATTACACAGACATAGTGGTCCTCGCCCTCGATCTTGAGTGGCTGAAGGCGGATATTGTCGGTATTGATGGCATTGAGCGTGGCGGCACGGGACGCAGCACGTTCCACCAGATTGCGGCTCATCTTGTCATCATTGCCAATGCTGGCTTTACTCTTCGCCTTGCCGCCATACAGGATGTGGTCGGCGTCGGGTTCCTGAACCGGGTTCGTGGCGTGCCCCTTGAAATCACTTTCCCAAATGAAATCGGGGTTATTGCCGCGTGCGCCAGACAGGTAGATGGAGAAAAGCTCATCCTGCAATTGCGACCAGTAGTCACTGGCGCGATCCTTGGCGACCTGCCGCAAGTCATGCAGGGTACGCTTGCGCGTCATGCGTCCACCTGCCGACACAGGCTTACGCAACTGGTCGATATAGATGGTGTCGGTGTAGAAGCGAAGGTTTTCCTGCATACCCTCGGCGCGATCATCACCGCGAATGGGTGCGCCTTTGAGTCGCATCGACAGGTCAAACTGAATCTTGTCGCCAGCGTCCGATTCAAGTTCATCCTTGCGCAGGATCATTGCGCCCGTTGCTCTGTTCTTACCGATGAATTTGCGGCTGTAGTAGGACTTACGTGCCGTATCAGCAGCCAGTCCAACGGAATAGCGCTTGACGGCCTTCGGGTCGTTCAAGCCAACAATGGTTTGTGCCATGGTATGGAATACCTCTTAGGTTTATCGAGGCACTCCTGCGCCATGTGGATGGGAATCTAGGGGTTGTTCCCGGTGTTGGAAGGTGGAATTTTGATGATCCGTACTGTGGGTGGCGCAACAATGGCTATTCGTGTCCGTTGGCCACGTTTCTCCTCCACTACGAGCCGAGTCTCGCCTATCAATACGGACTCACCGGGTTTCAGGTCTACGTGCATACCGCTCATGCTTACTTACCTTTGAAGTAACGTTCTCGTTGGCTCTCGGACATCCGCTCAAACGCTTCTTCCGAAACCGACCCGTTCAGCTTGTCGAGTGCGGCAAATTCATCCCCGGTGTCGATGCTGCCAGCACTCGGTAAGCCGCCAATGGTGGGAGGGAACTCAACCGGCTTGGTCGCCTTGCGCTTGGTGGGGACAGCTTCTTCAGCGGGCTTGGCCACGTCCATGCCAAACAGCTTGGCCATGCGTTCGAATTGCGACTTGGCCTCTGCGCGTGCAATGACGTGGGCTTTTTCCAGGGTCTGCCAGCCATTGAGGCCAGCATTCTCCGGGTCATTGGCGACTTGAATTACCGCCTCATTAAGCAAGGCGGTCATATCTTTGTTGTCAGCGTAGGTCGCCTTGTGCGCCGTCAGGAACGCATCACAGGTTTGTGCCCACGCTGCCTGTTCCGCCGCCTGGGTATTCTGCGCGTTGAATGACTTTGCATTGTCAGCATCACGGATAGCCAGGCGAAGATCGAGCGCCTTCTCGTTCAGTGCCTGAAACTGTGCATGGTAGGAAGCGCCATCAATCTCATAGTTGTCGAGTTGGGTGGCCAGGGCCAACTGTTGCTTGGCGATGTCAGCGAGCTGCTGCTTGGCATCGTCGGGTACTTCCGGTACCGCGTACTGAACCGGTTGCGGCTTGAAATTGGGCTCGGGTGCAGGGGTGATATTGGCAGGCTTGGGTACTTCCTCCTTGGTGGCAGCTTCTGCGTCCTCCACTGTTGCTTCGGCTACTGGCGTTTCCTCCACCGATTCGCCTTCCTCATCCGTCAGCGAGCCATCTTCCTCGTCTTCAACGTCACCGTCTTCGTCGCCATCCGCATCCAAACCGGCATCCATCATCTCGCCGAGGGTGCGTTGGTCGTCATCGACATCGCCGGTCTCGTCCAGGATGGCGCGTTCTTCGTCGGTCAAACCGTCGTTGTCATCATCAAAATCGTCGTGTTGCTTGGTCATGGCTTAGTGGCCCTCCTGGTCGGCCGTTGGGTATTGGTTTGGGATGGGTGGTCGCGCATGGCTGCCTTGAAGCTGTCCAGTTGCGCATTGAACTTGGCTGCGAGTTGATCCACCGCGAGTGCGTATTGCTTGCCCTGGATCTTCATCAATGATTCGAGTTGATCTATTACTGGCTGGAACTGGGCAGCATTGCGTGTCTGTTCGGCCAAGGCTTCTTTCTGTTCCACCTCGGCCATCGCTGCTCGTTTGGCGAGCGCCTGCTGTTCTGCCTGTTCCTGCTGCTGGGCTTGTTGCTCTGCGACTTCGTCCGGTGTCTGCTCGGCATCCGGGTCACGTTGCCCGGTCAACTTGCGCACGCGTTGAACCAGCTCGTCTTTATTTGGGACGTCCATCAGGTCAATAATCAGGTCCAGCATGCCGATAGCGATATCGGGTGGCAGTTTGGCAGCCAATTCGAACAGCATCTGTACCTGCGCCTGCCGGATCGTGGCCTGATAGTCCTGCTCGCTGACAACGAAATCGGCCTTGGTACCGACAATATCGTTCTCGGACCGTCCGTCGTTGATTGACTGGAACTCAAACCCGCCTTTGGCGTTGGTGATACGGATCTGTTTGTTCTGCGGGGCAAACTGCTCAATCAGGCTGAGCTGTATCTCCCCCTGCAATTGCATGGCGAGACGGAAGTTATCGAATAGCTCCGAGGTCGCCACGCCGCCTTGGTCCTGCCGTGCCTCAATAGCTCGTCCGCTGCGGGCATTGGAGTTACGCCCCAGATTCTCGTCGGTGATACCCGAGATATCCTGCACCATGCGGGCATCGATCTCGGCCAGTTTCAGGTGTGCGGCAGCAAGATCACGATCCACATTGAGATCAAAACGCAGGTTGCCGTCTTCCAGCTCGATAATGCCGTCAGGACGGGCCATCTCATCACGCAAGCGTTCGATGTTATTGACGGCCCCTTTCTCCATCACGACCTTGTTGGTCGAGAGGACATAGAGCGCCTTGGACATGCGCTTGTTGAACGCATCTTGTGGGTCGCGCACGCCACGAACGAGACCGTAGAACGTGTTATCCCGGTCTCGGCGGTAGGCAATGAAGGCGGTATAAGGGAAACGATCGTGTTTGTAAGGGCTGCGACCTTCGTACAGCAAGCCTGCAGAGGTAAATACAGCCACACGCATCTGCATTTGCTGCTGCTCGGCGATATGGCATAGCTCGCCATCTACCGCCGCACACATCACGGCATCGTTGGGGTCGTACTCCTTGCCGTGGAATTCTCCACCAAAGACCTTTTTTACCTTGGATAGAACTCGGTACCAGACTTCGAAGACCCGGACACGCTGGCGGGCATAGACGCCATCACCTAGCTTCCCTTGTTCCTCATCCTGGTCGGGGAAATCATCGGTAAACCAACTACTGCTACCCAAGGCATCCGAATCACGGATAGCGTTGTGAACCACCCAGGTACGGCTTGGGTTCAGTTGCTCCGCCACATCGACATCGAGCCATTTCTGGCGGATCAGGTAACGCGCATCGCCCATATCGTGGCGCTTGGCGGCACTGTCGGGCAGCATTTCGCGCCAAGGGACATAGCGTGAATACAGCGGCTCGCCATCCGCATTGTTCTGCCCACCATCCTCTACCCAGCCGATTCCGCCTTTGACGGCATCCGCGAAGGCTTGGGAGCGTTCGAACCCCGCCTTGTTCACGTCGGCGATGTACTTCAGATATTGGGTTTTACGCTCTGCCGCTTTGGCGCCATCGCTGTTGCGCGGCAGTATCTTCCAATCGACGCGGGTACGGCGCTCGGTACCGAGCACCCAGTTAACCGACGTGGCGATCTTGTTGTAGACGGCAGGTAGCTGACCACGCGCCTGAAGCGTTTGGGCATCCTCAACCGTCCATTGAACATGGTCGTAGTAGTCGTGGTCGATGGCGATCTGCACCCGGTTCTCAGTTTGCAGGTCCATTTCACGTCGGGTATAGCCCACCAGACGACGGAACAACGCCTGCATCGCAGCACTGTCGAGCGGGTCATTGGCTTTTTGTGCTTCTTCCTGGCTTCGGCCAAGAAAGGAACGTCCCGCCTCGGCGGCGATAGGGTCAACGCGCTTGCTCACCCGGACGTTGACCAGACGGTCATCTGCCAATTCCTTCACTGGTAGATGTCCTTGGTGAAGCGTCTGCCGTTGGCAATCACCTCAATCTCGCCGACCACTTCGCGTTTCTGCTTGGGCGAAGGCGGCATGGCATGTAGCTCGTCGAGCCCATCCTGAATCACCGTGACAATCTGTTTCCAGGTCTGCGGCGTTGGATCGAGCTGCATGACGTTTGCGCCATGAACAGCCGCCTTGGCCACCATGCGGATATCTTCGCAATCGGTACGCCAACGCCAAAGGTCATCCTGGCGGATGGCAAAGGCATTAGCCCCGAACCTTGGTACAGCAGGCCGAATTAGCAGGCAGGGATCACCGTTGATGTAGGTGTAATGACGGACCAGTCCATATTGCTGCTGGGCCTTGCCGGTATCGATGAGGGTTGCTGCGTCGCCTTGCATGTCTGGCCATTCGGAAATGCGGGAATGGCGAGAATGTAGGGGTTGTTACCGGTGTTACAGCTACCAAAGCCTGAACTTTTGCCTACGCTCAATGCAATGAGAGGGCACAAAGGGGCAACTATGTGTGCGTGCTTTGACTTGGAGAATACGCGCGGCAGACTGAGTTTTGAGCAGCTGTTTAGCGTACCGCAATACAACGAAAGCAATAATGTCCGGCCAACCACCTTTACACCCATTATCCGTCTTGACTCAGCGGGACAACTGGAATGTGTCACTGCGTTTTGGTGGTTTGTGCCCGCGAACAGCAAATCGAAAGCGGAGGCAGTAAAAAACCTCACAACCTTCAACGCTCGATGTGAGCGAATAGCCACGGCGCGTACCTATAAGGATGCATACGCTAAACGACGTTGCCTTGTGCCGGCTGCTGCCGTGTTTGAATGGGAGGAAGAACCTAGTTTGCCCAAGAAGAAAAGAAAATTCCGGGTTTCGCGCATGGATGACGAACTACTCATCATGGCGGGCATTTGGGAACACTGGGAGAGTAAAGAGACGAATGAAGCCTTCGATTCATACAGTATCGTGACGACTGAGGCCAATACCGTGTTTAAAGGCATTCCCCATTCGCGTATGCCCGTGCTGCTTGCGCGAGAACACTGGGACTGGTGGCTCGATACCAGTATGGATGCAACGCCTCTGTTTCAACCTAGCTTCGACGATGCACTTCAGGCCGTAGATTTAACTGGGATCGTATGAAACAAATTTCGGTACGGTTTGCAGCTATGCCCTAAGCCAGACAAGGGCTCTGATGCATTAATACCACACCCTGTAACTTGAAGCCTGTTCACTATTCGCGCAACATCCTGCCCCACCTCTCATAAAGAGACGGTGGCGACATATAGAACAATGGGATGGGGTGCTATGGATAATTTTGATGAACAGACCCAGCAAGTGCTGGCGACATTTCTGACCGCGATGCAATCAAGACCGGTCAAGGCTACCTATCTGGCAGCAACTCTTGGTTCGAAGACGGAAATGGGTGGACAAGTCTTCTCTGCCACTTCAGGTATTACAAGTGAAGGGCACGCCGTAGCACGTGTTGGAGATACCGTTCGCTATCCCGATGGTACGGAAAGCACTATCACCACAGGCAACCATTCTCAACATACCGTGGATGGGAAACTAGTCGCGATAGTCGGAAGCATGACCAGCAACGGGGACATCGTCGTGGATAGTTTGCAAACTGGCATGGCTTACCACGTGTATGCCGAAAAGGCGGATGCATGGGCAGGCCAGTAATCGTACTGGGTGATGCAACGGATCACGGTGGTCAAGTCATCAGCGGCGATATGACTGCTAACGTTGAGGGAAAGCCTATTGCTCGTGTTGGTGACATGGTTTCCTGCCCGAAATGCAACGGCACATTCCCCATTATTGAAGGGGTCATGGATACGATATTTAGTACCCAGCCCGTTGCTGTACATGGTCACAAAACCGCCTGCGGAGCGACGTTAATCGGCTCCCAAACCCTACTGCTGATTCATGTTGAAGCTGGAAATACCTATCAATCTGCACCAGCTGGAACAAAGACATCACCTAGTGCTCGGGCATATACCCCCGCTACAGCTGATAGCTTAGCTGCGAACAATTCAAGCTCCTCTGGCGAATTTGACCAACATTTTCAGCTTCTCGACGAACTGACTGGGGAAGTGTTGGCCAACCGTTTTTATCGGATACATACGCCAAGCGGAATCATTGAAGGCCGCACAGGAGCAGATGGTTTGACCAAGAAAGTCGCCAGTAAGCACGCTGATAAGGTTGAGATTGAGATTTACCCGGAGGGGCATTAATCATGGACGCCACGCCGCTAATTCGCATCCCTTCTACACTGACACCCAAAAGCGATACCGCCCCAGTCAAGGTCTACGTGAAAAAGCCACGAGGCACGCTGTATTGGGGTGGTGCCGGGCTAGATGGCGCATATGTACAGCCACAACTTCAAGCATTCCGTAGTGCAGGTATACAGCACGTTTGGGTAGGACTGACTAATTCAGCGACTCGTTTACTTGGTACGACGCCTGGAACGTTGGTGGATGCTGCACGTGCTGGAACCCTGGTACGGTATCAAGACGATGGCGACTGGACGATTAATGGCGGAATGACGGAACCGGCCCCGCAATTCAACCTTGTTGGCTATTCCTACGGTTCGTTACTGGCTGCTCAAACTGCCAATTTTTATTCGAAAAAGGGGCACATTGTTGACCACCTTGTTTTAGTTGGCAGCCCCATTGACGCTGGCTTTTTGGCGGCGCTTAAAGCGAACAAGAACATAAAGAAAGTGGTTGTTATCAACTTACTTCAGCATGGCGACCCTATCTATGCTGGCATGACTCAAGTAGAGCTACTCTCGGGTGCGCCTACCCTAGGATTACAAATGAACGCCAATAAAGGCGAGGGCCATTTCTATTACGCCCATACAGTGGCTGATAGCCCTAGACGGTGGGCAGAACTAGCACAACGATTAGCTGCGGAAGGGCTCCGATAATGGGCAAAGCTTCGCGGCTTTGTATGGTGCTTAGTATCGCGCAGGTAGCCTTGGCGCTTGGTTATCTGTTGTACATGCTGGTAGGCGAGGTAAATTTCTCGACAGCAACAACCGGTCCAGTAGTGCTGTGGACGGGACTGTTTTTTGTCGCACTGAGCTTACTTTTTCTGCTTAATGCCGCGATTGTCGGTTATGGGTGGCGCAAGGATTGGCCTGGAGTTCGGCAGGTAGCCAAGTATTTCCTGGGTGGTGTAGTGCTGTCGTTCGCAATCACCTTAATCGCCCTTTGGCTCGGGGAACAACGGGTTCAGCAGTCGAAGCAAGTAGTGTCAGCTAATCATGATGGGGAATATTACTTGCTGGCTATACAACCCACTTATACAGAGCTTTGATCCGCCTGACGGAAAAATAAGAAAGTTGTTGGTCTGGGTGGCGGTGTGGTTTAGGAACCGTTTTTAACACAACTGGCAATTATCGGAATAAGTGCCAGTAAAATAGCCACTACCCAGACGATAAACTGATTTTCTCTAAACCATTTTTCCCGCTTGGGAAGTGGTTTCCACATATCAAGCTGGCTCTGATAGTGCTTATCGATGAATTCTGTTAGTTGATGGATTTCCTGCGTGGCTGAACGCGGTGAAACGCTTCTAGGATCACCCCCACCACGTAGGTTTTGATCAACACTAATCATCCGATCGAATACTTTTGACGATGCGGCGATGAGCAATCCTTTCACTTCAGGAAGCAATACTTTTGCATCAAGGTCGCGCTCTTTCGCCTGTTCAACGGCAAAGTTAAACTCGTTTAGGACCAGTTCCTCTAGATATGGATCAATAAACCTCGTCCAAAACACTAAGCTTGGAGTTCCATGGTAAAGAATTCCTTCCCACCTTATTTCTTCTCCGTTGTGCTTTGCCATCCTGAACGGTTTCCCTGAACTTAAAAATGCCCAGGGTGTCACTTTTTCACGGATAAGACTCTCGGTCGCATCACTGATGCGTTTATCAAAAACTGGATAAAGTGGGGAAGCCATTGTTGAGTCTTTAATTTGATTCAGCTCTGATTGCTATCGCCTACGGGTGTGAGGACGCACATATGTTCCGTCTTTTCGGTAATAACCCCGCACATGTACTGGACCACAATAGCTATTAACACAGGGAGCTTTGTTGGATGACAAGCTTGCTCCAGAATTAATCGAAGCGGGAAAGTAATTGGATTGGCAGCGTGTATGGCCAAATACGTAAGTGCCATCCTTCCTCAAATAATCGCTGACCCATGTGCATTGATTCGCAGCGTAGGATGCATCTTCTTTAGGAACGAAGCATACGTATCCGCTTTCGACACCTTTACCATCGAGCCTAGAATGGGCAGGTGAATAGACACAGGTGTCGCTACGGGATTCAGTATTGTTTGCCACCACCGGGGTACTTGTCGCACACGCTGACAGAGTTGCAATCAGGAAACAACAAGCAAGTGAGCACGCCAAGGTCAATAGTGAAAGCTTCTCTTGGGAAGGCACGAAATAGATCATTTTGACCTCCGATGTGCTCACTTATTTCTAGCACATCAGACCACTCTGTAGCTCTGTGAACTTCGCGCCTTGGGCCGATCCTTGCTGGTTTCGTGCGCGGGATTACCCAAGTGACCAAGCGCCACATACTGCAAAGCATCGTGCGGATGCGAAAACCTGTTCTTGTCGGGTGTCTCGGTGTAACGCTCCTCGCCTGGAACCAGCATCTTTCGGTACTGATATCCGCCGTTGAATCCCTTGATGAGCACCTTGCAGGACTTGTCGATCAAGAACGCAGGCTCGCCATCTACCAGACGTATCAGGAAGCTCTCCACCGCTCCAACACGCGCTATAGGTGCATTGGTTCTGGTGGGCTTCGTTTCCAGTCCTGCCTGTCGCAGCGCTTGAAAGCAGGTTCTCTCGTCAGTATCTGCCCTTGCTGAGCCAGCAGGATCACCCCAGCCTTTGATCTGCTTCCACTCAGGCGCATCCTCATCCCATTCAAACGTCCATTCGGGGTAAGACGCCCGGAGCTGAGGTATCACCACATCCTTAGCGAACTGCTGCACACCCATGCCCTCCGCAATGAACTCCTGCAAGACGCGGAACTGTCCACGTGGCGTAAGCTGGGTGACGATACAGGCTGGCGTGAGCCCAAAATCCCAGCCCAAGCGGATCGGTACTCCTGGCATTGCCCGTAATGGCTTCTCGCTGACATGCAGGCGGCTATTGAACTGCGGATAGACCGCCTTGCCGTCCATGATGCTGCCGTATTCCGCCCTGACGTAGACCTTGATCCAGTCTTCGCGCTTGCCCGCGCTCGTAAACGTGTAATACCCGGTACGCAGGTTCGAAATGTTCTCGGCATCGGGAGATAGGCCACTAGGTTGACGGAAGAATTCAAAAAGCGGTTGATCTGACGCAAGTACGCCCGCGACACGTAAAGATTCTACGGCCATCCTGGTACTTTCTGTCAGCTCCTCGTCCTTGCACTCTGCCAGTACCGCCCACCAATGCTCATCATCAGGTGGGTTGGTATCCATTACTACGCCGGTCCAGGTTGGCCAATGCTTCTTGGCAATATGCGCAGGCCGCGTCTTCTGCGAGGGAAAGCGGCCACAACGACCCGTCAGCGCATCCAGAATCGCCTTGGGCAGTTCTCTCGCCTCGTTGATCCAGCCCCCGGTCACTTCCAGCGAAAGCAGCTTCTTGACGTGGTCAGGCCGGTCCAGTGCGAGGAAGATCACTTCCATTTCCACGTCGTTGTTCAAGTAAATCATCTGCGTGATAGGCACATCCCAGCGCACCTTGCCGTAGACGTCCTCGGGAAACCATTCGAGCCAGGTCTTGATGGTGGTGCTCTTCAGTTCCGGGTAGGTGTTACGAATAATCACCCAGCGCGTGCGACGCCTGTCGTTGATGTCTGGCTCCTGCTCGCAGGCCCTACGCATGATTTCCATACAGCAGGTAACGGACTTACCCGAGCCAATCGGCCCCATCAGTCCACGTACAAACGCCTTGCTGTTCATAAACGCGCTGGCAACGGGTCCAGGTGGGTAGTAATGGATTTCGCTCATTCGTTCGGTTCTTCTAATTGCGCCGGAGCGGCAGGGTTGGCGGTGGCATGGATATGCATCATGGGGGTAGCCTTCTTCTTATCGTCGTCACCCTTATCCAAGCCGAATGCTTGGCGCTCAATCGTGACGAGGTTCTTTAGGGCAGTAGACAGGTCACGCACAGTAGCGGCGCGGGTAGGCAGGCTGACGGCCTTCATCATCTGATTGCGACGCAGATTGCCTGCATCGTTTTGGGTCTCGGTAACGATGGTGTCTTCTATCGCCTCTATGTCCTGGCTGGCGTCGTGAAGCTGATTCAGTAGCAAGCCACAAATACCTCGGGCGGCGTGGATGGATTGGCGATGGGCTTGCACCACGGCGATGCCAGTAGCAGCTGCGGCTTGGATGATTTCGCGGTCACGGGCTGGATTAGCTGGTTTGGGTGAACGTTGGTGCGCAGGTGCGCACTGCGTACCTTTCGCGTTGGTAGTGCGCACTTCTGTGCGTACCAGTCCTTCCTCAACAGCCTCACGTACCTTGTCTGCTAAAGCACGCTCCCATCCAAGCGCACCTGCCTTCTTGCGTACCATGGACTCCGATATGTCGTGCTTCCTGGCAATCACACGTACAGACAGCATCCCAGCTCGGTAATCAGCTTCAATGCTCTCCCAATCAACTCCCTTGCTTGCCATCTACCATGCCCATCCAATAGAAATACGTGGCTCTAGCTCTCCACTACGAGCAATCACGTCTAAGCGAGTGCGTACACGTTGAATGTCTCGGGCTATCCAGGCGCCAGCGTGTTTGGATGTCGGTGAATACGATAGGCCAGCACTCCATAGGTGGGGCTTGCTCTCTACCGCGTCGAGGATCAACGGAGCATCCGTAGCGTTCTCGATGTCAGCACCCAACGCAGATTGCACTACGCGCCTTCCTCTCTCTCCGTCATCTAGTAGGGAAGTTGTCAACGTGATGGGCTCACAGCTGCAGGTGGTCTCGCCGTACTGAGTGGTAGCTGCTACTGGGCGAGGATTAAGCTGGGTTGTGATGCGGCGTAGCTCTTTGCTACCGGATGGCAGCTTATGCGGGGCGGGTCCGGCCTCCTTCGCAGTCATGGCAGCACGAGCCGCTACCAGTGAGCCATCATCCTGACGGATAGCGGTAGCCGGGGCCGCCAATTCGGTTTGCGCATCTGCCGATACTTTTTGGGAAATTTCCCGAAAAGTCGGACAACCTACTAGCGTAAAGGCAGCCACCACGCCCATGCCCAACAGCATCGCCTTTGTGGAGTAGGTCAGCTTCATCAGGCAGCCCTCCCTTCACACACCGCACGCTCCTGGTTGCGTCGCTTAACGATGCCACTACAGCGGTTTGCAGGGTCACGGCAGTCCTTACCGGCAACATAGACAACCGTCTCAATGCCTTTGCAGGCTGCGGGGTAGTCTCCCTGCCTAGCTAACTCGGCAATGCGGTAACCACAGACAGAAGAAGCGCCCACGTTGTATGCGAGGCTGGTGAACGCAGCACGCGGTCCAGGCGGCAAACCAGGCATGCAGGCATCTACTTGCTGCAAAACCGTTTGCACCTCACCCACCAACATCTCGGCGCACTGCTCAGCTGAGTAGGTCCGTCCCATACGGATAGGGCTACCCGTCTGGCCAAAGCAGGCAGTAGGGATACCGTGGGGAAAGCTGGCTGTACGAACAAGTGGATCAGCGTAGGTGCGTCGTACCTCACCTTCGAATGGAGCAATCAGAAGCGCAGCAGTCAACACCATGCCCACTGCGCCGGCCCCGATAAAGCGGGCCTTGGTGCTCATTCGCTAACTCCCTCCCGTTGCGTTTTCTTGGCGACACGCCGCCAGCGGTAAAGGAGGAAAGCAAGCTGGAAAACTACGTAGAAGAAGGTAGCAATCGCTACCCATTCATTGAGGGTGAACCCAGCCAGTGTGTAGGCACCTACCGAAATCGGTGGGGCTGCCCTGGCAAGCTCTGTTGCTGCATCTCTCGCAAAGTCTTCTTGTGACATTTTTATCCCTTGTGCGGGGTTAGTTGGTGGCACAAGGGATAGTGGGGGTCGTTACCGGTGTTTCTACGCCTAATATTTAAGCAAACCAGTTCGTTCCTGGATTAATACGGCTTTGAGACAGTCACTGTAGTTAGTTATTCGAGTCTCCTGTGGATTCTTTTCACGTACACAGGGGTATAAGGTGCAGCCAGAATAGTTAACGGATAGTTCTACGTTGTACTACGGTCTCATTCAGTATTCGACGGTTGATTTTTTCTTTCCAAGCAGTCTGTGCAGGACTCAGTTTCCGCTTTCTTGCTGTCGTTCGAAGGAAGGCGGGTTCCTTGTCGTAAAGGAATCCTTTTTCTTCCGCATAGGCAATAAGGGCTAAGTTAGCATTCGCAGTAAGGTCAGCCTTGATGCGCTTCAGCCCATCAAATAGTTGCTCTGTATCAATTCCAATAAACCGATTCACACAAACATTACCCACGTAGGTTTGATGTCCGGTTAAGGTATTTCGGATGTAACAATGCTCTTTAATCTCCTGACCACAAGGACAAGAATCAAATTCCTCACTAATTTCAACAGATTGTAGAACCCATTCAGAACGCGCAGTTTCGAATGTCTGAGCTCTGGACAGTGGAAGAATGTGCTGCTGTAACCTCTCGAAATTATGGCTCATACGTTCCCTCTAGAAATCCTTGCAACGCGATGTGAGGACTGTGTCAGTTACTCAAACTACGACTAAGTGGGCGCGTATCACTGTATGTCCTAATAAATGCCGCTCCTGCGTCCTCTGAGATTCCAATTAAGATGGTTGCGCTACTGTCCCAGCAGACAATCTCGAAAAGCGCCCCCTCAAGCTGAGGTTTGACTTCTTCTCCACTCCAAAAATATGGGTTCCCGTCCGCGTTTGGAGCATGCTGTACTGAAGCACGAAACCCTTTGGGCACCGCACTAAATACGCCCCATATAAATTGAATGTCATGCTGCACAAGGAGTTGCTGAAGAATTTCTCCTTGTATCCATCGATCCTCTAGAGGAAATGCTTCCCTGGAGTAGTTCGTTTCAAGGTCGCTTAAGTGCCAGTCATACTCTGCAGCAGAGACTCCTAGCGCAGAGATAACAGATCGCATATCCGTAAAATAAGCTACCTGATCGGTGTTTTCTAAAATGAGATTCAATGTTTAAGTCCTATCAACGTAAATTACTCTTCATCAAGCAATGAGGCTGCAAATGAAATTATCTAAGCAGAATGAAGATCTCGTTCAAGTCCTTATCGAAGGTGCACAGCAGACATTTCGTAATGCAGAAGAGTTGTTTTCTGAAGCAACGCTCTTAGGTCGCCACGGTGCAACTGCACGTGCCTATTTTCTGCATCAGATATCGCTTGAAGAATGTGGAAAAGTTGAAATGATCGGCACTGGCGTCACACAGCTATTGATGGGCTTAGAGGTAGACATGCATAAATTGATGAATGCGTTTAAACGTCACAAGAGTAAGAACTACATGAATGCATATTTCCTGCCACGATCAGACAAAGAGAACATTGCTATCAAAAATAATGACATCCAGGCTGCATTATTGGCTTTCGAAGATTTACAGAAGAAATTTCACTTCCAATCTAACAACTTAAAGAACGATTCGTTGTATGTAGATTACAAACAAAAGTTCATTGCACCGAGTGACATCATCAATCCCGATGATCTGGACAGAATTTGCAAGTGCAACAGTGAGTTTATGGGGCTTACGCAAGTAAAGGTGGAAATGCTAAGACGTTGGAGCCACGACCTATCGTCTCCTATTGCTGATCTTAACGAGTTTCGTACATTGAGTGAATCTATCAATCCTAATACTGATAATCTAGATACTCACAGGGAGTCAGTCAAAGATGTGATTAGAAAGATGGCACAGTCTCGCATTAAATATCCTAAGTCTGAATAGGTGAACTTGCCCAATCTGAATATTTGATGCCTTGGGCACCACTCACTAAGCCTGTGCAATGTGCTCTTTGCTTCGGTAGTTATGTATTTGCATTTTTGGGATGAGTAGAAGCTACAGATTTGGTACGCCGATTACTTACTTTACGGCTTACAGCAACACGCCTACGAGCCATAGCCACCAATCCTTTCTCAATCGGTCCCGGCCACGAAGGAGTCGTAAGTACCTCTTTCCTTGCTGCTAGTTCCCTTCGCTTCACAGCCAACAAGGCACGATCTACATCCATCGAATAGATGTCCCGTCGGCAGAAGGTGAGTAGCTGTTCACCCGACTTAGCAGCCACGCCCTCCCGACGTAACCAGCGAATTGCCTTATACACGCGTGCCTTTTTGACGCCGAGACGTTCGGCGACATTGTTCATGGTGTCCTGTTTGTCCCATGCCAATATCAGTTGGCGCAGGAATCCACACCATGCCAAATCGTCTGCGGCGTTCATCATCCGTTAAAGGCTCCTAATCCTTGCTGTTGATGTACTTGTTTGGCGAGCTGAGCTACCACCATGGCCAGCAAGTCCAGTTCTGATGCCTTGGCAATCCGTAACAGCGAGCGGTCGCCATGAATACCCTGTGGGCCTTGGTGGCAACCGGAGTGGCACAAAGGGATAGCCAAGTAATCACTGGCTCTTTGCGCCACACCTTGCCCGTCGCGCACGTGGTGTACATCGGTCTTGCTGGACTGGGACATGCCAAGTAGTTCGCACAGTACGCACGGTTGGTTCGCAATCCAGTCTCGGTGCGAACTTGCGCAAACAGTCGTTCTACTTTGGTAGGCGCGTGTATTGCGTGAGGCGGGGAAATGACCTCCTTCCCCACGTCGCGGCACGATCTTGCTTGGGCGGTCGGTGCTCATTCAGTCCTCCCGCATCCAAGCTGGTGCAGTCCATTGCACGCCATGTTCGGTACCGAATGCCTGAATAAGCTCAATCATGTTCGCCATTTCGGCCACGCTCATTCGGCTGGTGCGAACACCCAGTACGACAAAGCCGCCATTGATGCCCGGTACCGCACGCTGATTGCGCAAACCAGCGCTGATAACTTCCTTCCACTCTTCAGCGGTCAGCTTCTGGCCATGCCAGACCACCTGCCTGCTTACATCAGAAAGGTGTGCCCACATACAGGCATTGGCCTGCACGCTGCGGGTATTCTTCTTAGGCTTCCAGGTGAGTTCACCGGACATACCTGCATCCAGCGCCGACGTTGCCGTATCCCATACACGGCGGAATGCTTTCTTTGCCCAATCACTGGCAGGTATCAGCTCCTGGGCTGTTTCGTGAATAGCGAATTGATTCATGGTGTCCTCTCCAATCACAGATCTGTCTCCTGCCAATACTGCTTGGCTGCACTGGTCATTTCTGGTGACCAATCCGGTGGGGTATCGGTAAATCGCGTGCATTCGGGTTGCCACCCAACACGTACCGTCCCGATTTCGCCGTCGCGGTGCTTGGCTACGATCAGTTCCGCTTCGTTGGGGTTGGCTTTCTCGTCGTAGTAGCCTTCGCGATGCACCAGAATGACCACGTCGGCGTCCTGCTCGATGGCGCCAGAATCTCTGAGGTCAGTGAGTGTCGGCCTGCGAGAGGAGCCAGCTTTGGCACTGTCACGATTCAGCTGTGCCAGGAGCACCACTGGGATTCCCAGCTCCATTGCCAGCTCTTTCAAGCCAGCCGACACCCTGCCCAGCGCAACAGCACGGTTATCGCCTTTCACAGGGATTAAATGCAGGTGGTCGATAACCAACAAAGACATACCGCGCTTACGCTTCTGCTTTCTGGCGTTGGCTGCAATGCGCTCCACTGTCTGGCCAGACCTGTCTTCAATCCAGATGGGCGCATCTGAGAGCTTCGTCGAGGCAAATGCGTAGGCGCTGTAATCGGTCTCCTGCATGTTGCCGGTCTTCATTCGGGTAAGGCAGACACCGCTAACGCCTGCAATAGCCCGCTTACACAGCTTGGCGGCTTGCATCTCAAGGCTGTTGTATTGGGCTGAGTTACCGTCCAGGCCATTCTTAAGGGCTATTCCTAGACCCAAGGCAGACTTGCCCATGGAAGGTCGACCACCAATGACAATGAGGTCACCCGGCTTGAGTCCATCCAGCATTGAATCCAGACCTGCAAGGCCAGTGGGTAGACCACCCAAGGCGTCGCCACGGTCCAGTCGATCCATCATCTCCTTGGTCGCAGTCTGCACAGCATCCGCCATCGATACCGGTTCATACTCTGTCGCAGCATCGTCGGTAACACCCGACAGCAGGCGAATGGCTTCTGCTTGGCGTTCTGCCAATGTCCGGCCGCTGCGCTCCACGGCAAGGTCCGAGATTTCAGCGGCAGCGGCAAGGAGGCTCCGCTCCAACGCATGCTCCGTGACGATTTCTGCGTATCGCCGGATATTCGCTGCGCTGGGTACGTTCTGCGCCAAGTGGCACAGATAAGCCATTCCTCCAGCTGCGTTCAACTCAGAATGCGACTCCAGGTCACTCATCACCGAGACCGCATCAGCAGGCTGGTTGGAGGCCACCAAGCGGGCTATCGAGTTGAAAGCCAGTCGGTGCGCTTCATGGTGGAAGTGCTCGGCACGCAGGTCCGGGATGTCGTGCAGGCGTTCCGGTTGGAGCATCAACCCACCAATCACGCTCTGCTCGCTCTCGACATTGCTTGGCGGCAAGTAGCCATCCAGGGCACGTTTGGCCATGGGGTTCCGCAGTACCGCAGGGTTTGCCAAGGGGGCGTTCATGCGTTCACCCCGTTGCGGTAATTGCCTTCGACGACCTTCACGAAGTTGGTCTGCTTCAGCAGCCAGTCAAAGCTGCACTGGCCCCAAGCACCGCTCTTGCCCGACAGGAAGTCACTTTCTCCCACGGCGGTGAAGAACCGGGTCCACCACGCCATACCGGCCTCCACATCGCCAATGCCATAGCGTCCTAGTTCCTTGCCAGCTTGCACCCAGCGATGGCGAAGCGCCTGCTTGCGGCTATCGGTCAGCAGCTTGACCCGTGGCAGGGTTGGGCAGGCAGCGTGGTAAGCCTCCACCAGACGGGCTGGGTCTAGCTGCACCTTGGCAGCCATGCCCCTTACCGGCTCAGCAGCCAGAGTCACCGACGGTTCGACAGCCTGGGTGGTGGCAACCGGGTCAGCATCGACCGTGACCTTCCCTTTGACTTTCCCGGCGATGGGCTCGTCAGCCGTGGCTGACACTTCCGAACGAAGTGAGGAAGGAATACTTGTGTTTTGAGGTTGTTTATTGTGTGTGGCGTTTTGCCACGGTTGAGCGTGGCATTTCGCCACGTTCGTGGTGCTCTCCGTGGTGTTTTGCCACGCCCCTAAATCCCACATTTCCGGTGAGTTTAGCGATACCAAATAGCCATGTTTTCCCTTGCTGGCAGACACAATCTTGGCAGTAATCAGCGCTTGAAGTGCTCTACTGGCATCAGAACGATTAATACCTGCCACCGCAGCCAGCGTTGTAATGGTGCAGTCATCCTGCTGTTTGCCGTAGCCATAGGTTTTACGGGCGATAGCAAGCGCCACCTTGAGCTGGCGAGCAGGAATATCAGCAACCAGTAGCGCATCAAACAGCGCATTGGGTATAGCCATAAAACTCTCCGTCACGAGATAAGGCGCAGGCTGTGTAGTGCGCTCGGACGAATGAACCAGACGCAAGGCGGTACTCATGCTTGCCTCCCTGTCTGCATACGCTGACGCTGCATAGGAGAGCGTTCAGCCAGCTCTGTGCTGAACAGGTATTGCTGCCTACGCGCTTCCCTGTAGTCCCCTGCCTTGAATGCTTCACACATCGCCAGCTTGTAGCGCTCAATGCGCCGTTCACGTCGCCAGTCGTTGATACGCTGGAAAAAATGATCGAGTTGCTTCATACTGCGTCCCACCTCCAAAGTTGTGCCCAATCCCGCTAGGCGCTCGTAACGCCGATTTGGCGGGATTTTCATTTGTGTCCTGTATTGGCCCTGATTCGGGCCGGATATGTGCCTTCAGTTGCGTTCCGTCATGCGTTGTAATGCGGGTATCCCTTTCCCGTGCCCAAACACATGCGCATTCAGCACCTGTTTTTCGTACTCGTCTTTGCTCAATCCGGCTGTGAAGGCCAGTGCCACCAGCGCATCATTGAGTTCGCCGTCCTCGCGTGGCGAGCTAACACCCAATGCAGTACGCAAGCGGTTGGCAGAGCCATAGATATGGTCGATCAAGAGGTCACGCAGGTATTCGCTGCGCTTCTTTCCCTGCTTTATCGCCAGGGATTCGAGTTCGTTGTCTATGGTTTCTGGCAGCCAAGCTTTAACAGGGGTGTCGCACTTCTCACCGTTTCGCGATAGCAACAGTTCTTCGTCCTGATAGTCATCAGATTGCATAGATGTCTCCTATTGGTTTCCCACGTGCTAGTAATGGGATGTTGTTGAAACGGCGCAGCCTAAGGTTTGTCTAGAAGTAGGTCGTCGTAATCAACACTTCCGCCCGTGGCATCGCGAATCGCTCGCGCCATGGGTAGCGAAGGTGTCTTGCGTCCCTTCGCTACGTGTCGGATGTATGCAGGGGTTGTGTTAGCAGCCGCCGCAACTAACTTAGCTCGCCCACGCTCAGCAGTTAGATAGTCAAATAGTCTCATAGGCTATTAATATACCTTAGAGGTGATCATTGGTGAAGCAGGAAAGTAGCTTTTTGGCTTGTTTACCCTTCAGGTACTTAATGTTCGAATTACGCCCTCTGTTAACGGTCGAATGACGCCCCCATGGATATCTACGCAATTCGCCTAAACAACATGCGACTCTTGGTCCAACGTGCTGGTGGGCGCCCAGCGTTTGCCAAGAAAATCAACATGAATTACACGCAGTTAAATCAATACATCGGGAAGAATCCCACGAAGAACATCGGGGACCAGGCAGCCAGAAATACCGAGGAGAAGATGGGCTTACCCCACGGCTGGATGGATACTCTTCAATCAGATACAGAACTACCACCACTGCCGCATGAAGCTGGTAATATCGTCACAAAGCCGCGCCCAGTCAGCCTTTACGACGAAGGCGATGAGCTTGATGAAGATGAAATAGAGGTAGTAGCTTTGCGTTTAAAGATGTCGGCAGGGAATGGAGTGATTCAGTGGGAATCAGATGACGAAGGTAAGCGTCATCGCTACAGCAAGCGATGGGCAGCTTCACTAAACATCCGACACCCTGAAAAGCTCACCACCGTGGTAGTTGAAGGCGACAGTATGGAGCCAAGAATCCCAAGCGGTGCCAGCATCACGATCTACACACACATCACAACGATCCGCTCAGGACAAGTATTCGCCCTTGATTATCTGGGGGAGTTCTTTGTAAAGCGTCTGTTCAAGGAGCCAAACGGTGTCCGGATGGTTAGCGACAGCCCAGACAAGGTGAAGTATCCAGACAGCTTTATTCCAGCAGAACATGCAGATTCGCTCCGCATTCTTGGTGCAGTTGTAGACGTGAAATATCGTCCAATTGATGGGCCATGGTGGTAACAGCCATTTAGCCCTTTCCTACAAACCCGCCACTGGCGGGTTTTTTTACGCCCGCAAGTCTCAGCTCAACCACTTAGTCATGCAAGACGAGCTGTACATCCCCACAAAAATTCATCCTCCTAGCTCGCTCCCCCGATAGCTGCATTCGCAATATTTCTCTCTATCAGCACCCCGAATCCTCCAGTAGATACTCATTGAGTAACTAACCGCCACAACGCGTCTTCCAAAAAGATACCTATGAAGTATTGACCAAAAAGATATCTCACAGGTATATTTCATCCCATCGACGTACCACACAGCGTTAATGAACTACCCCTCGAAGCCGTAGCGCTTAACTGCGTACCACCTCAAACGGCAGGCGTACTGATCACGAAGACAGATGGGGAAGGTGGGAAAGCTGTACCAGGCCAAGCGCCGACTGATCTTTAACAACACATGATGGAAATAACGCCACGGTCCTGAACCGATGCGATGCAAGACCAGTAGCGCCCGAGCGGGCTGGCTTGCAGATGGGCATCACGCCCTTTGCGCAGATGAGGGGATAGACATGTGGGGAGCGCCGGTACCGGGCGCAGATACGGTAACGCGTTACCCAGCCACCGTAAGGCTGAGGGTGCCGCCCTTCACACGATAAGGGCACATGTAAGCCTTCTGTTTCTAGGCCAGAACGCTTACCTGTTCTCAATCAATAACTAAGGTATGCAAATGAATACTGCACCAGATAGCAACTACCAAAACCAAGCCAACCAAGGCTGCAAACCCAAGCAAGCCAATGGACCGCGCATCACAGACAGGGATGTCAACGCTGCGATCATTGGTGAGGACTATCACCACTTTCCTGACTCCACTTTAACCGTCTGCATGTTGCGCTTACGTAATGGCTTCACGGTTCTTGGTCAGTCCGCCTGTGTTAGCCGGGATAACTTTGACCCTGAATTAGGTCGAGAGATTGCCCGTCGTAACGCATGCGAAGAGGTTTGGAAAGTATTGGGTTACGGCTTATGCGAACAGATTCATCAAACAGAAATTAAGAAATCGCGGGTGAGGCAAAGCCTCGCACTTTACCTCGCAGTCTTGTAGAGATGCCCTTATCTCTACGGCAAAGAGCATAGGCGCTGGGGCTTCGTAGCCCATTACGACAGCGGTCCAGGGATTGCATACCTGCGAGTGCAAGCCGATACGCACGGTGACAGCCTGGAGAGACAGGCACACTCAGGAGAGAGCGTGGGCAAGCAAAACTATAGCGGCCACTAGCAAGCAGTTCTGAATCCCAATCGGAGCTAGTAAGAAAACGGGCGCGGCTCGCTCTCTTTCCTGAGTGTCTTTTCATCGTCCTCCCAGCCCGAGCTATCGGGCATTCAACGCCGCCCCAGCGAATAACTGGGTGCGGCGATTTTTTTCGGGAATACCAATGCGCACCTTGTACGACCTTGCTTGCATCTTGAACGACATCTCCGACGATCTTGCCGCCAGTAACGACCATGCAGCTTTGATTCAACGTGCAAGGGAGCAAGAGAAGTCGGCCGAAGCACTACGACAGCTGATTTATGGCGCAGGACCGTTCAACTACTGCCTGCTCAACGAAGGCCAACAGAGAGCGGAACTGGCCACCGTGAACGGTCACGCAAGGTCACTGCGTCAGAAAGCAGGCGAGTTATTCCGAAGCAGGCTTTCACCAGAAGTCTTGAGCAACGCCAATACGTTAGTGCCCGACTACAAGCCACATCTGGCTGGCGGACGAACCTACTACGGCGACTGACATGCAGCGACGTTGCAAACCACAGAACAATCAAACGGGAGTGAAGCTTGACCACACAGACTATGAATTGGGGACTGCATACAGCCCCGACGCTACCGAACCCACCAGCAAGGAAGTGTTTATCTTGGTCATTGCCTTTGCAGGACTCTTCTTCCTGTGCTGCTCCCTTATCGAATGGATACAGCGCTGATCCTTTCTATCGACCAGACATCCCGGAGCAGCCCATTACTGATAAGGCGGCATATGCCCGTGAATACGCTGAACAAGAAGCCCTGAGCGGAGGGAAAAGCTCGCCGCTCGAATATCTGGAGTACCTACCTTGAGTGTCACCACCATCGTTATTGGCGAGTCTGGTACCGGGAAATCCGCATCCATGCGGAACTTTGATCCCAACAATACCTTACTCATTCAATCCGTCAAAAAGCCGCTTCCATTCCGTACAGGAAACTGGCGTCGCATTGAGCGAGACTTACCAGCAGGCGGCAACATCTTCGTCTGTGACCAGAGCGACCGCATTATCAAGTTCATGCAACGCACAAGCCGCAAGATCATTGTGCTCGATGACTTCCAATACATCCTTGCCAATGAGTTTATGCGGCGTAGTGCCGAGACGGGTTTCCAGAAGTTCAGTGATATAGGCAGGCACGCTTGGGACATTCTCACTGCTGCTGCAAACCTGCCTGATGATGTTCGCGTCTACATCTTGGCACATAGCCAATCTGATGAATTCGGTAACACCAAACTCAAGACCATCGGCAAATTATTGGACGAGAAAATTACCGTCGAAGGCATGGTGTCTATCGTGCTGCGCACCATGGTGCGTGATGGTCACTACCAGTTCACGACACGCAATAGCGGCAGTGACACCGTAAAAACCCCCATGGGCCTATTCGAAGACGAAGTAATCGATAACTGCTTGGCGAGCGTCGATGAAGCTATCTGCAAATACTATGGAATGGAAGTCCATTCTCTCAAGGCTGCTGCCTAACCAAAAGGAATCCAATATGTTCAGAAGCTACGAAATTGACGTCCAGGCAGCACGAAAAGCCGACGAGAAATCATCACGTATCAGCAGTACCGGAAATTACATTGGTACCTTCAAACATGCCATTGCGCGTACATCACAGATTAAGGGAACGGAAGGTGTAGAACTCCACTTCGAGACGGCTGATAAGCAGGAAGCCAGGTTCACCTTGTGGACTTTCAAAGGAACAGGCGAACCACTTTCTGGCTTTAATACGCTGCAGGCCATTCTTACTTGTTTGCAGATACGTAATATCAACGCCGTACCCTCGCGTGCAGAACTCTATGACCGTAATACAGGTGGCAAGAGTATGCAGAATGTCCACCAATACACCGACTTGATTGGTAAACCGATTGGACTGCTGCTTCAACTAGCGCCAGAAGAATATGTGAAGCAAGGCACCGTGGCGATTGCGAACAAGATTGAGATATTTGGCGTCTATCAAGCCAACACCAGCCTCGTTGCCTCGGAAATCCTCAGTAAGTCCAGCAAGCCGGACAAGTTAGCAAAGATGATTGCCGCTTTGAAGGATCGTCCATTGAGGAAGCTACCTGCCCAGGTCAATGTCGCGGCGAATGACTACGAATCCGTCAATTCCGGCAATTTCTCTGACTTTGAAGACGATATTCCCTTCTAGAAATACCAGTATCAAAGACCGAATTCCGTCCAAACTCTGCCCCGCCACGTGCGGGGCTTTTACTGAGTACGCCATGAATACCCCAAATCTATTCCTAGATATTGAAACCCTTCCCACTGAAAACCCGGAAATCATTGCGGAGATTGCAGCCAATATCACTGCTCCAGGGAACTACACCAAAGCGGAATCCATTGCTCAATGGGAAGCTGAAAAGAAACCTGCATTAGTAGAAGAAGCCATTCGCAAGACAGCACTTGATCCCTGGTTTGGGCGAATTCTATGTATCGGGGTAGCACGTGAAGACGAAGACCCTTGGGTCATTTCCGGTAAGAACGAATACCAGGTATTGCTCTGTTTCCTAACCAATCTTGAATTATTGTTTAAGGCCGGTGCACCTAGGGTAATTGGCCACAACATTGCCGGGTTTGACCTTAGATATATTTGGGTACGCTGCATTATCAATGGACTCCGCCCACCTAAATGGTGGCCTGTCGATGCAAAACCTTGGGAAAGTCAGCGCGTATTCGACACCATGGTGCAGGCTGCTGGAATAGGTGGCCGAGTATCTATGGACAAGCTCTGTAAAGCACTTGGCATTGAATCACCCAAAGGTGAACTAGATGGCAGCAAGGTATATGACTTCTACAAAGCGGGACGAGCCCTAGAGATCTATCACTACTGCAACCGTGATGTGACGGCACTTCGCGAAGTGTATCGGCGGCTTGCATTTATCGAACAGTCAACCCCCAAGCTACTTGCAGCTTGAACCCAAACAGCCTCGTGAAGGAAACACCATGAGCAATCAAGCTGAAAGTACAGTCAGCAAGCTGGATTTGCGGCAGTTCTGCTGCACTCGCCGCGACAATCTGAAAACACCTTTCTACGATGAAGCGCATTGCTATGCCTCCAACGGTCATATCGCCATTCAGCACAACGATCCAGTACAGCCTGGTGCTCGCCCTTACCAAGAAGCCGGAAACATGCGCCAGCGGCTGCTGAATTACCTTGGGGATAGTGGCTATTCGCTGGCTGAAGCCATCAAGCCGCTGCCCGAAGCTAAGCCATGCTCAGCCTGTGACGGTATAGGCAAAGCCCAAAAATGCAATGACTGTGAGGGTGAAGGTAGCTTCTGGCATGGAGCCCACGAGTATTCCTGCCAGGAATGCGATGGAATGGGACAGGCAGTCTCATTACTGTCTGAAGGGGAACATACCTGCAATATCTGCAATGGCAGCGGTAACCAGACCGAGTACCACATCCCCGTCAAGGTCGGTCATCAGCAAATCGCCTTGCACTATCTGCGCATAATTGCCGCGTTACCAGACGCTAAGTTGCACCTTAAGCCAGGAGGTGCTGAAACGGCTGCCAGCCAAGATCAAGCGCCAATCTTGTTCACCTATACAGGCGGCCGAGGCGTGGTGATGCCGCTTCGCACATAGTAGAGGAATTGAAACACCATGCAGATTGAGCAATCGACAGTCACAAAGCTGCGCATAGTCGGTGCCCAGGTAGATGCAGGCTGGAAGCTAGACCCGATCACTGTCTACATAGAAAACTTCCAGCCTGGGCAGGGAAAAATCACCATTGAATGCTTCGGCGATGCTTGGTCGAACTACTGGGGAGCAATGGGGGGAGATCGAAACCTCGAACAATTCTTCATTGGTTGTGATTCCGACTATTTGGCCCGCAAGCTCAAGCTCGGTATTCAGAGCACAATTAACGATGAGGATGGACTGAGCGCTCATGTACAGGCAGAGGTGCTGCGCCAGCGGCGTGCCGGCGAGATAACCAAGGATGATGCCAGAGAGATGTATGACGAAGCTGAATATTTGGAATATCACACGCTCGACCACGATCTGATGAAACGCGTGTTCGGGTATGAGTGGTGGTACGCGTTTCCGAAGAAACCCAATCCCAACTATGAATATTTGTGCCGAGTGATTGAGGCAGTAAAAGCTGGGTTACGACAAACGTTACCGGCAATTCCTTCCAAATAAAGCCCCGCCTAGTGCGGGGTTAATTTTCGACTATCGCCTGGAAATAGCTGCCATACCTGCCTACGTGGTGTGAAGTGTTCTACCTGAATACCTAGATGAGATACCTGAGTCTATTCAGCGGCATTGAAGCCGCTACAGCTGCTTGGCATGAACTGGGTTGGCAACCCGTCGCCTTTTCTGAAATCGACCCCTTCGCCTGCGCTGTACTTAAACATCACTACCCCCACGTACCTAACTGGGGAGATATAACCAAACATAGTGACTGGCCACATGAACCTGTTGACCTCATTGTGGGAGGAAGCCCCTGCCAAGCCTTCAGTATCGCCGGATTCCGAAAAGGACTGGATGATCCGCGTGGCAACCTCACACTCACCTATCTTGCCGTTGTTAGCCAATACCGCCCCACATGGGTGGTGTGGGAGAACGTCCCCGGTATTCTGTCCATTGACGGAGGGCGGACATTTGGCACCTTCCTCCGGGGCTTGGGCAAACTCGGGTATGGGTTCGCCTACCGGGTTCTTGACGCTCAATACTTTGGAGTACCACAGCGGCGCCGTCGCGTCTTCGTTGTCGGATATCTTGGAGACTGGCGTCGTGCCGCAGCGGTACTTTTTGAGCGGCACAGCCTGTCGGGGCATCCTCCGCCGAGCCGAGCGACGAGGGAAAGACCTGCCTCCACCGCTGAAGAAGGCGCTGGAAGCAGCGGCATAAGCACACAACATCACGAACTACTCAATACCGCTTACGGATGCAATAGAACGTCAGGGAGCATCGACGTAGCAGGGAGCGTGCTTGCCAAAGGCAGCCGTCTGGACTTCGAAAGTGAAACCTTTATCGCATTTGACTGCAAAGCAAGTGGGCGCAACGGTTTCGGAGTAGGAGAGCTTGCCCCTACGTTGCGCAGCATGAGCGGAGCTACCTCCAGTAAAAATGGTGGTGGACATGCAGCTGTAGCCGTAAGCCTTCGCGGAAGAGCCGGAGGCTCAACTGCTGAATTGTCCGGTGAAGTTGCTACGGCATTAAGGACGGGCCAGGGCGGGGCAGACAAGTCATATGTGATGGCTGCCTACACTACCAGCAATCAGGCTGGCAAAGTCTACGCAGAGTATTCAACTGCGCTGGACAGAAGCAACCCTCCTCCTGCGTTGCACACTGAATCCCAAGTACGCCGCTTATCGCCAGTTGAATGTGAGCGTTTGCAAGGTTTTCCGGATGACTACACACGGATTCCCAAGCGGCTCTACAAGTCATGCCACATCACACCCAGCAGGCCCAAAGACATGTGGGACAAAGCTAATGACGGCTGGATGCTCATGTCAGCTGATGGGGCGCGATACAAAGCGTTAGGTAACAGCATGGCCAGACCAGTAATGCATTGGATCGGCAAAAGGATTGTTTTGGCTATGAAACTCGACAAATAACCTGAACAAATAAAGGAAACAGCAGATTGAATATTTATGAGGAGGCTTGGTGGTATGACCTACCGCAAAAACCCAACCCGCGGTACCAATACCTTGGCCGGATCGTTGATGCGGTAAAAGAAGGAGTTAAATTAGATCTTGGATCAGATATGTTGAAGGCGACTTCATTACTTACCTGAATTTTCGCTTTGAACTACGGTCGAACGTGCCTTTCCAAAAAACCTCACCCGAGCCCCAACAGCCGGGTGATTTTTTTGCTGGGTTTGCACCGATGCTTCCATAGCAAGAAGCCCACTCTAGGAGCCATAGTGCAGACCTACACAATCAAGGAGGCGGCAGCATTGCTGCACTGTCATCCCGAAACGCTTAGACAACGGACAAAACAAGGATTGGCGCCCGGTCGAAAAATCGGACGCGGCTATGTGTATCTCGAACAGGACTTACTTTCTTATGCTAGAGGCGAATACAATCCGACCACGCGGCAAGCGTTGGTAGAAAAGGAAACTCTATGCCTATCTACCTGCAAGACAACTCAACCGTTTGGTACGTTGACATCCGCAAGCCAAACGGCAAGAGAATTAGACGTTCTACTGGCACGACCCTCAAAGCCCAGGCGCAGGAATACCACGACCGCTTGAAGGCTGAACTGTGGAGAAGCAATAAACTCGGTGACAAGCAACCTCGATCATTCGATGAGGCTGCACTTAAATGGCTAACAGAAAAGGAGCACAAGCGTTCGCTGGATGATGACAAACAGATGATCCAATGGTGGCGCACCAAGCTAACAATGCCATTGCATGAAATTAGGGGCAGCCAAGCACTAGACATGGTTCTTGAGCTTGAGGTGAGTAATGGACGAAGAAACAAGTATTTGGCTCTTCTTCGAGCCATGTTGCGTAGGGCAGAGATCGTTTGGGAATGGATAGATAAGGCCCCAGCTTTTACTCTATTGCCAGTATCCAAGAGACGTATCCGATCGCTGACAAAGGAAAAGGCTAAAGTTCTGATAAATGAGCTGCCAGCTCATCAGCGAATGGTCGTGTTGTTTGCTTTAGCTACCGGCTTGAGACAGGGAAATGTTCTAGGAATGACTTGGGATCGCATTGACCTTGAACGTAAAGTTGCGTTGGTGGAGTTTGATGACTTCAAAAATGGCAACGACCACTGTATTCCGTTGAATGAAACGGCACTTGCTGTACTCGAACAATGTAAGGGTAAGCATAGTGAGTTCATTTTCACCTTTCGCGGTAAGCCAATTGGACAAGCTAATACTAAGGCATGGCGAAAAGCTTTGAAGCGGGCTGGGATTCAGTCATTCAGATGGCATGACCTACGCCATGTTGCCGCATCATGGATGGTACAAAGC
Organism: Chitinimonas violaceus; assembly: GCF_052601015.1. Classification (NCBI taxonomy): domain Bacteria; kingdom Pseudomonadati; phylum Pseudomonadota; class Betaproteobacteria; order Neisseriales; family Chitinibacteraceae; genus Chitinimonas; species Chitinimonas violaceus. The sequence continues at coordinate 61,749 of NZ_JBQXDJ010000013.1, forward strand.
GGAACACCTCTTTTTGCAGTCCAAGAGTTTTTTGGATGGGAGTCAGCGTCGATGGTAAGGCGCTACGCTCACTTGGCTCCCGAGCACTTGGCGGTCCATGCTGGAACCCTGGATTCTATGCTTGGACATAGTTTAGCCATAGCCTAAAAAAAACCCGCTATAAAAGCGGGCTAAGTCATTGAATTCTCGGTGCCGGAGATAGGAGTCGAACCTACGACCTTCGCATTACGAATGCGCTGCTCTACCAACTGAGCTACACCGGCTTTCCAGTACTGTTGCAGTACGAGCCCCACAATCTATGACTTACCAGTTCATAAGGTAGCGGAGAGGCGCGAATTATACTGAGTCACTTTGTAAACATCAATGTGGAAACCGCATTGGGCAAGCATTTGAAGGGCTGAGTGAGTGGTTCAGCGCAGCAATCGGAACCATGTTTTTATGAATTGCGCATTCGTAATGCGAAGGTCGTAGGTTCGACTCCTATCTCCGGCACCGAGAATTCAAAGACTTAGCCCGCTTTTATAGCGGGTATTTTTTAGGGTATGGCCAAACTATGTCCAAGCATGGACCGCCAGGTGCTCTGGAGCTAAGTGAGCGTAGCGCCTTACCATCGACTCGGATTCTCATCCAAAAAACTCTTGGACGGCAAAAAGAGGGGTGCCGCTTTGTACCATCCATGATGCAGCGACATGGCGTAGGTCATGCCAATGGGAAGACTTAATCCCGCACCTTTGTGACACATTCCGCCATGCCTTCATATCGGCTGCTTTAGTTACTTGCCACGATAGATAAAGACGAACTCCTTAATTTACGATGTACTTTCTCGGTACAGCTAAAGCAGACTCTTCAAAGTCTCCATAGCGGAAGTGCCAGAACATCCAACTGAATGCATTGCAATGCTGGTGTCGAGCTTGCGTTCACAGTTCTTCCACAATCGGCGACACTTCTCCAACCACACAAAAGAGCGCTTCACTATCCAACGCTTTGGCATCACCGCAAACCGATGCAGCTCACTATGCTTGGCTATTTGCACTGTCGCCCCCACACAAGCTTGCACACCCTGAACAAACGGCCGACCCGTGTAACCACTATCTGCCAGCACACTCAGCAGTCGACTCAAGTCACCTGACTACCTTTTAATGATCCCAATGTACTGTTTCGATCAATGACCTCTGCTGTCGTTACTGCTATCACTTGCGGCAAACCCAGAGTATCGGGACTGTACGCCATTTTGGAAACTCGCTGGGCAACATCCACCACTGGTAGGCGCTTTTGAGGAGATAGAGGACGGCGCAAAATACGTCATATAGGCCGACTCGGCGAGAGCTGGCTTTCTTACAGGTACTGGCGGATAGCTTCAAATTGTTCGCGACTGACATTGCTGGAGTAGGGGGTTCTCATTAGGTAAGCCTCACCGGTTTGATGCTAGATAAAAAGACTTTGAACAGGTTCTTAGAGCCTGTCTAAAGTCTTCCCAAATCCAAGGAGATGCTTGATCCTTGCCGGATGAGAACTCCTTACCCCAGCGATATCAGCCGCGAACAGTTCGAACACATCCGCCCACTGTTAGAAAACGCCCGGAAAAAGACCAGCCCTCGCCGAAGATCGTGGACGCGCAGAGCGTGAAGAACGCTGATAGCGCGGGTCACAAGGGTTACGACGCAGGCAAGAAGGTGTCGGGTATCAAGCGTCACATCGCAGTGGATACCCAGGGTCTACCCCATGCCATAGCGGTGACCACGGCTGAAGTGACGGACCGTAAGGGGATACTGCAGGCGATGACGCAGTGGCGTGACAGTCTGAAGCAGGTGCACAGTGTCTTGGCAGATAGCGGTTATGTGGGGAAGCCGTTTGCAGCGGCAGTCAATGAATTGATGGGTGCGACGGTACAGATTGCCAAGCGTAGCGAGTTGCACATGTTCGCGGTGATGCCGCAACGCTGGGCGGTAGAGCGTAGCTTTGCGTGGTTGGAGAAGTGTCGGCGATTGTGGAAGAACTGCGAACGTGCACTCAACACGAGCTTACAGTTCCTCCATTTGGCTTTTCTCTCGATACTGCTCAAAAGACTTTAGACAGGTTCTTAGAGCGAGACAAGGTGGAAATGCCCGAGGAAGCGGAGTTTACATAGGGTAAATGAGCATTCCGAGGGCGTTTTCAACGCCGTATCGCTGACGTGCAGCAGACTTTGACAGGTACTTCTAGGTGAATGCCCAATTAATGGGCTCCCTACCCTGCCCCTGCAGATAACGGTTTGCCGCCGAGAAATGGCCATTGCCAAGAAAACCCCGATAAGCCGACAACGGCGATGGATGAGCGGATGTCAAAACCAGATGCCGCTCCTGATCAATCAATGCAGCCTTGGCTTCGGCATAGCTCCCCCAAAGCAGGAAAACCAAGCCATCACGCTCTTTGGAGAGCTTGGCGATCAGCGCATCGGTAAAACGCTCCCAGCCACGTTTGCGATGGGAACCCGCCGCATCTGCCTGGACAGTCAATACACTGTTAAGCAACAGAACACCCTGCTCTGCCCACCGCGTCAGGTTGCCATGTGAAGGCGGCGTATGGCCAAGATCGCGCGCAATCTCCTTGAAGATATTGCGCAGGGAAGGCGGTGGAGCAACGCCAAATGGAACGGAGAAACTAAGACCGTGCGCCTGCCCGACACCGTGGTAGGGGTCCTGCCCCAGAATCACCACCTTGACGTCTTCCGGTTCTACTGCGGCCAAAGCGGCATATCGGTCTGCCTGGGCGGGATACAGCTGCTTGCCCAATGCTTCTTCCTGGGCGAGGAAATCATGGAGATCACGCCAGTAAGGTTGAGTCGTCTCACCGGCCAACCAATTGGCCCAGCTTGAGGGAATTTCATTCATCGTCATGCGCATGCTTACGTTCAAAGATTTCGCGCCGATGGCGCCGGAAAATGGTTTTATCCAACCAGTCTTGCAATTCCAAGTCCCCCAGCTCAAACCTTGCCTGCACCAACCAGCTGCCATCGTCCTTTTGCTGTACGTCGGTCAAGCTGGCTGGCAACAACAAAGGTTGGGGAATACGGGGAGATAGATACAGGGCCAACGTGCCATGTTGGCCACTGGACAGCTTGCCGGGACTTGTCCAGCTGGCTCCTTCGCCGCTGAGCTCAACCGGACAGACGTCGGGGAGTAACCCATCACGAAGCAATAGCTGGCCCAATAACATCATGCAAAGGTCCACCCTTGCCTCAAGCCCCTGCCAACGCAGGGTCTCGACGGAGTCATCCTCATTGTAATTGGGTGGTGCCGCCTCGAGTAGGGCCAATACCCGCAACAGCAATATGCCGTCACTCCCCGCCTGTGGCTCATCCGAATACCATGCCAACGGCAGGTCGGCATGTATTTTGATATGTGTCGGCATAACGGCAGACTCCAGTTCAACAACACTCAATGCAGCAACCATCTTTCCAATACGGCGCTATCAACTATTCCAGAGCCTGACGCCTCAACCGCGATCAGGACTCATCTTGGATAACATCACCCTACCCCTCCTGCAGCAATTCTCACGCCAGTACTGAGCGCCCCCTCTTACGGAGGCTTTCGAACAACGTATAAGCCCTAAGCACGGCGGCACAGTAAGATCGCAAACTAATTCCAGCAATCATTTGCGCCAACGCAATGACCTTGACAACCCGCCAAGGGTAGAATGCCATCCGTACTACCGTTCGGTACCCACACCTTTTACCTGCCAAATCCCCTTATGTCTCTCGCCTTGTTTACTCCCGAGGAAGTCGCTTCATTTCAGCAACATGGTTTCTATGTCGCCCGCGGTCTAGCGGATACCGAGCTCTGCCAACGTATTCTGGCAGCCGGGAAAACACAACTGGCCCAGGCGCTGGAACCAATTGAATACGAGGCAGACACAAACTACCCCGGTGCCCCAGCCTCGCGCGACGCGGCTGGTGGACGCACCGCTCGACGCCTGCTGCAGGTCTTTCAGCGCGACGCTGCTTTCCGTGAGTGGGCGCTCAACGCATCGTTGGCTGGGCGGCTGAAACAATTGCTGGGCGGGGAACAGGTTGCTCTCTCACAGCCCCACCACAACAGCCTGATGACCAAACAGCCTGCATTTTCCAGCGTCACACACTGGCACCGTGATATCCGCTACTGGAACTTCGCCAGCAATAATCTGGTTTCCGTCTGGCTCGCACTGGGCAAGGAACGCCGCGAAAACGGCTGTTTGGGCTTCCTACCCGGTACGCACAAGATGGAGCTGGATGCGAGCCGATTTGAGAACCGCGCCTTTCTCCGTCCCGATCTGCCAGAAAACGCAGCACTGATCGAAACCGCCGTATTCCCGGATCTGGAACCAGGCGATGTCGTCTTCTTCCATGCCATGACGTTTCATGCCGCGGGCTGGAACCGCAGTGACCAGACCAAGTATTCGTTGGTGTTCAGCTATCACTTGCAGGACAATCTGCCGCAACCGGGGTCCCGCAGCGCTTCGTTGCCATCCATCGCTTTAGCTTAAGGACCAGCTCACAGCTCAATAGCAGTGACTCACTGGACAGCACCCTGACTGTCACGCCCAAAGCACCAGCACAGTCGACTGATTAAGCGGACAGGCGTGTCTACCTGTCAGTGGGACTTCGGTCTACTGTGCAAGTTGCCGCACACTGAGGTCACCGCCATGTCCAATACCCTGCTTTATGTTATCGCCACCCTGATCTGGGGTTCAACCTGGCTTGCAATCACGTTTCAATATGGAGACGTGCCGGCCAGTGCTTCGGTAGCCTATCGTTTCCTGCTGGCCGGCATCCTGATGCTTGCCTGGTGTAAGCTGAGGCAACACCGTTTGCGGCTCACTGCGCAGGAATGGCGTGGGGTGGCGCTGCAAGGGGTATTGATGTTCGGTATCAGCTACATGCTGGTCTACGAAGCTGAACAGCACATAGCCTCGGGGTTGATGGCCGTATTGAACTCCATCATGGTGGTATTCAATCTGATTGGGATGCGGCTGGCCTTTGGCAAGACTATCGATGCCAAGTCCATGCTGGGTGCAGGTCTTGGCATTGTCGGCATTGGGCTGGTCTTCTGGCCGGAGCTCAATAATGTCGGCGGTGACCACGCCTGGCTAGGTGTGGCCTGTGGCCTCGGCGCAGCGCTTGTTGCGTCGGTCGGAAATATCGTTGCCCAACACAACCGCAATATCGGCACGCCGCTATTGCCAACCATTGGTTATGGCATGGTGCTTGGCGGCAGTCTGGCCCTGCTCTTCACCGTATTGTCCGGTCAAAACATTGTGTTTGATACCCGTCCCGAATACTTGGCTTCTCTGCTCTACCTGGCGTTGTTCGGTTCTGTTCTGGCCTTCGCTGCTTACCTGACGTTGATGGGGCGGATAGGTGCCGCAAAATCCGGCTATGTTGCCGTCGCCGTACCGATCGTTGCGCTGCTGCTGTCTGGTTGGTTTGAAGGCTTTGTCTGGCACATCTATACCGTGCTGGGTATTACCTGCGCCGTAGCGGGCAATATCATCATGCTGGCCGATACCAGCAGCTGGCGACGCAAGCTGGGGCTTGGAACCTGTTAAGCATCCTACTGCGCAGCAATAATCGATAGCTGACGCACCCGCTCATACAGACAAATCGCAGCGGCCGCGCCCACGTTGAGTGATTCCAACCCTGGCTGCATGGGGATACGCAAGCGTAAGGTAGCCAATTCCAATACTGCCGGGCTGACACCCATCCCCTCGCTTCCCATCACCAGGGCTACACTACCCATCAGTTGCGCCTCATAAAGTGAAACACTGCCGCTGAGCGCCGTCACCGCCCGCTGGCCATCGAATACCGACAGTAGCGTAGGTAAATCCGCCCTTTCTATTATTGGCAGCAGGAAATGTGCGCCCATGCCTGCCCGTAAAACCTTGGGTGAATAGACATCGGCACAGGCTGGGCTGAGCCACACCTGCTGTACACCTGCCGCAGCAGCTGTCCGCAGTATCGAACCCACATTGCCCGGGTCCTGCACGCCATCCAAGGCCAGTACCCAACCAGACTGCACAGCGCTTGGCGCTGCCGGGCACGGCCAGATAGCCAGGATGCCGCTGCTCGACTCCAACTCGCTCAACTCGGCAAAAAGGCTGTCCGCCGCCACGCTCTGCGGAGCTGTTGTCCGTTGCAACAGCTGGGTAATTTCTGGCTTACCTACCGCATGTTCCGCCACCATAATGCGCTGCAAAGTGTGGCCAGCATCCAGCGCCGCTGCGATCAGGTGTGGACCATCCAACAGACTCAACCCACTCTTTAACCGTTCACGTCGGTTGGCAGCTAACTTGGTGCAGTGCTTGACCAAGGGGTTCTGGCGGGACTGTATGACTTCCATCTTGAAACGTTTGACCTTGAAAACAACCAGGGCCGGCTATACCGACCCTGCAATATAAATTAGGAGAGAACCATGCACCTATTCGTAATCTTGCTGCGTGGCCGTGAAGAGATATCAGGCTAACTACCCAGCTCCAGACGCTTGGCTTGCCTGGTAAGTGACTGACCTGCCATCAGGCACACCTGTTTGAACTCATTGTACTGGGTCTCACTCACCGCGCCGCCGCGATTATCCGCATAAAAGATGCCGACCGGCTTGTTTTCGACAAACAGTGACATGGCCAAGAAGTCACCCTGCCCGATTGCCTGACGCAAACCACGTGGCAGCAGCGATTCGAATTGACCCCGGTTGGTCGCGTTGATCCATATCGATTGCGGCTTGAGCATCAACTTGGTGAAGATATGCGGCGCACTGAGGTCGATGTGGAAGGTGCGTAACGGATCATTCTCCGCCGCACCGACGATGTAACGGGTTTTCAATGCATTCTGGCCAGCAAGCAACAAGCCGAAAACGATGCGTTTGAGCCCAATACCATCCGCGTGCGCCCGTATGGTCAAGCCCATGATCTGATTGAAAGAGGCACCGCTTTGGCCAGCATGCTGCAATTCGCGCAGGATACCCTGCACCGTGGGACGGCTTGGCGCGGCAGGTTTGGCTTCGGGGGCTGCCTTGGCCTGAGGCTTGGGCCATTCCCCCGGCAACATCGGCAACCAGCGGGCCGGTGGAAAAATCTGCGGGTAAGGCCAGTCATTACGGGCAAAGTACAAAAGCGTCTTGCAGACGATCTCCCATACCGTAAATTGCTCTATCCCCAACGCATGGCCGGCCCTGTGCACTTCGTCGGCAATACCGGTCTGCCACCATCCTGTTTGCAGGTGTTCGGCCAGATGCAGTGCAGTCTGATGCAACATGGTGCGCTGATTGCTCGCTACCGTGTCGTCCAGCAAAGCATTGAATACTTCCGGTAAACGCCAGCGTGCGAACAGAGCGAGCATCACATCGGCCAATTCCACCGCGGGTACCGGTTCATTCATACCCGCATCCAGGTGACGCAGCATTACCGGCAAGTCGGCCAACAATGCCGTCACATAAATCTCATCGAGGCGGGCATCATAACGGAGCACACCAAATTCACGTGCCAGCTTGCCTGCAAGACGGGCGGTGGCAATATGGCGTAGCAGTGAGAAATAGCGCGGCTGGTGTTGAGGCAACAACAGCGATTCCACCGTAGGCAATGTCGTGAATTTCTTGACGAAGGACTCAAGCCCCATCAGCAGAATGACATTCTCGATGGAAACCACATCGGCTGTCATGCTGGAACGGCGGCGCTGGTTGATATGCCTGAGCGCATGGGCGGTCAGCAAAGGGTCACGCAGTACGAGGTCGACCACATCGTCGATACGCGCCGACTCGGTCTTGCCGATATAACCAGATAACGCGGCCTTGGTGGATTGCAGAATCGGCAACGGCCGGGCAGCCCAGAAATCCAACCAGGCTTCATTGTTGGGCTTGCTACGCCCTGCCGGACTTGGTGGTGTTGCAGTCAAGGCATTCGCCATAGATAAAGACTCGCACCCTTCCAGTCGTTGAGCTCGATTACCTTATCCGCCGGCACCCCCGGCACTTCAAAGGTGTTGCTGACCAATAGACTGCCGGAAGACATTTCCCGTTTTGCCTTGTCCCACAAAGAAGGCATCGCAGCCGGGGACAAAAAAGCGTACACAACATCATAGTCAGCCAAGGGGGCCTGCATAAGCTCACCACGCCACACCTTGGCCCGACTGCCTTGCATCGCCAACCGCAAACGGGCGATAAGCCAGGTCAGCCAAGCATGTTCCACACCATCCACCTGGATATCCGCCCTTCGCCCCAACCACGCCAATACCGTTCCGGTACCAGCCCCCAGGTCCAGTACTTTCCCTTGACGAGGCACCAAGTCATCCAATACTTCCAGCGCTGCACGGTTGCTAAGGTAAAGCGGTACCCGGCTCCGATCAATGCGCCCGAACAGCAACCATGCAAAAACAAAGGCCAACAGGTAAAACCATGGTGGCCAGTTCAATCGAAGCGCCAAAAATACTGCAGGCACAAAGCTGGCATGAATCAACCACCACCAGCGCGGCTGCCGGCACAACACGCTAAGCAGTAGCGCCAAAACGGCTTGCAGTGGCCACCACCAAGTCAGCGCGAACCCGGAAAACCACAGCAATAACCACGCACACAAGCCCGCTCCTACCTGCACCCAAAGTCCTGCTAATGCCGGACTCACGGTTTGGCGGGCTTCTCGGCGGCAGGCCCGGCTGCCTCATTGATTGCCGCTGCTGCTGTTGCCGCGTCACCCACATTCTCCGCCTCACCCGCCGCCTTACCCGCCAGCTTCATGATGTTTTCTTCCGCTTCCTTGTTCAGCACGATAATGCTGATACGCCGGTTTACCGGGTTTGCCGGATTCGCCGTGTCGAAAGGCACAGAGTCGGCAAGGCCAACCACCCGCAGTATCTTCTGCCCCCCAAGGCCGCCGGTAACGAGCTGCCTTCTGGAGGAATTGGCCCGGTCCGCCGATAGCTCCCAGTTGCTGAAATTGGCATCCCCACCCGAAAAGCCGGCAGAATCGGTATGACCGGAGAGCGACAGACGATTGGGCACTTCATTGAGAATGGCAGCGATCTCCTTGAGGATGTCCGCTGCGTAGCTCTCCATCTGCTCGCTACCGCTCTTGAACATCGGGCGATTCTGCTGATCGACAATCTGGATGCGTAAACCTTCAGGTGTGATATCGAGCAGGATCTGGTCCTTGTACTGCGCAAGCTTTCCAGAGCCTGATTTCTTCAAAGCCTCCTCAAGCTTCTGCTTCAACTTATCCAGTATCTTCTTATCGCCAGGGTCCGGACTACGACGATGCTCGCCCGCCTTTTTCGACAGATCAAGTCCACCACCCTGCATAACACTTTGTGATTCGCCAGCACCCGACCCGCCACTCATGGCCACTTTGAAGGGATTCTGAAAGTAGTCGGCAATGCCTCGCAAATCCCCCTTGGTGGCAGACCCTAGCAGCCACATCAACAGGAAGAACGCCATCATCGCTGTCACAAAGTCGGCATAGGCGATCTTCCATGCGCCACCGTGGTGACCATGCCCCCCTTTTTTTATCTTCTTGACGATTATCGGGCGTTGCGAGTCATCACTCATCAAGCGACTCCTTGCTTATTTCACACTTCAGCAGGGCTAGATAAAGCCTTCAGGCATGGTCACTAGCAAGTGATCAACCCTTCTTGTTCTTCACGTATTCCTCAAGCTCAAGGAAGGATGGGCGCATATGGCCTTCCATCGCCTTACGGCCAAACTCCACCGCCACCTGCGGCGCATAACCATTCAGGCTGGCTAATAGGGTGACCTTGATCGTCTGATAAATCCGGGTGCCTTCGTTGACCTTGGTTTCCAGTACCGTGGCAAGCGGGCCGACGAAACCATACGCCAACCAGATCCCCATAAAGGTACCGACCAGCGCGGCACCAATCAGCTTACCGAGCTCTGCGGGGGGAAGATGCAGAGAACCCATGGTATGGACCACCCCCATCACCGCAGCCACGATACCGAACGCCGGCAGACCGTCCCCCAGCTTGGCCATGAACTGTGCGGGCACTTCCGCCTCGTGGTGATGCGCCTCGATTTCCACATCCATGAGATTCTCGATTTCGAACGCATTCAGATTGCCGCCCACCATCAAGCGTAGATAGTCACAGATGAATTCGATGACATGGTGATCCTTGGCAACCGTTGCATATTTGGAAAACAGCGGGCTGGCGTCTGGATTCTCGATATCACCTTCAACCGACATCAACCCTTCTTTGCGCACCTTCGAGAGTATCTCGAACATCAGGGCAAAGAGGTCCATGTAGAAGGTCTTGCCATAAGCACTGCCCTTGAAGACAGTAGGCAAGGCCTTGACGATGCTCTTAAGCGATGAGCCGTAGGCTGCGATCATGGCGCCAATGCCGCCGCCAAAGATGATCACGATTTCCGAGGGCTGCCATAACACCCCAAGATGCCCGCCATGTGCGGCATAGGCACCCAGGATACAGACGCACATGAAGACATAACCGATGATGACAAACATCTAGCCCTGCTCCCGTCGGCATATGCTGGCCGTTTGACGCGCCAATAATGGGGCGCAACGGTTGGATATTAGTTGCCGGCGGAGCGTAATGACAAATAAGAACTGATTCAAAGTCTCGCTCACCAGAACGAGACAAGACAAAAATGGGTGGGAACGCTGTATTTACAATGTGTATACGCGCTTCTCACAGCCCATTTTCAACGTGGCAACATCGGCAGCTGCCAACAACGGAGGGAAAATTGCTTTTACGGGGCCCGTCTACCAGAAGCTGGCTTGACCCGCTCCCATTGCAGCCCGCACTGGTGCGAAGCTACGGCGGTGTTGCCGGCATGGTCCATGCGCCTGAAGTGCGGCCAGATGTGCCGGCGTAGGGTAACCCTTGTGTTCTGCAAAGCCATAGACGGGAAATTCAAGATCCAGCCTAACCAGTTCAGCATCCCGCGCGACTTTGGCCAGGATGGAAGCCGCTGAAATCGCAGGCTCCAGCGCATCACCCTTCACAATGGCGCGGGCAGGGCAGGGCAACCCCTTGGGTACCCGGTTGCCATCAATCAATGCTTCTGTTGCCGGTGTCGCCAAACCAACAACAGCACGCTGCATAGCCAGCATCGTGGCATGCAGGATATTGAGCTGGTCTATCTCGGTAACATCGGCCGTCGCAATCGACCATGCCAATGCCTTGGCCTGAATTTCGGCAAATAGATGTTCCCGCCGGGCCGCGGTCAACACCTTTGAATCAGCAAGACCCACGATGCCATGGTTCTCGCCCAAAATTACCGCTGCAGCAAACACTGAACCCGCCAAGGGGCCACGACCGGCTTCATCAACGCCACAAACCAGTACACTCACGCGGGTCTCCGCAGATAGGCGACTACAGCATCTGCAGCGCGCTCAGCAGCATCTTGGCGCAACGATTCATGCTGCGTACCAAAGAACTCCGACAAAGCCGAGCTCAGCTTTTTTGATTCGACATAGTTACCCAACGCCTGGGCGAGGTTTTCGGGCGTGGCTTCATGCTGCAAGAGCTCAGGCACAACAAACCTGCCAGCAATCACGTTGGGTAAACCTACGTAGGGCAAGCGCATCTTTTTACGGACCATACGGTATGTGGTATCAGACAGCTTGTAGGTGATTACCATAGGCCGCTTGGCCAACATCGCTTCCAGTGTTGCTGTTCCCGACGCCACCAGAATCACATCGGCGGCCTGCATGGCATCCTGTGCGTGCCCGAACATCAACCGCAGAGGAAGGTCGAGCGCCTGGTGGGTATAACGGGCGGCATCAAATATGTCCCGTGTCTCGCGCGTCACCAACGGCACCAGAAATACGGCATAAGGGTAGCGTGCATGGAGCAACCGGGCCGTCTCAATAAACAGCTGGGCATGGTAGCCCACTTCACTGACCCGACTGCCAGGCAGGAAGGTGAAAACCAGCTGGCTTTCATGCACACCTATCGTTTCGCGAATCTCTGTCTGATTGGGCGCCAAGGGCATGCTGTCAGCCAGCGGATGCCCTACATAGGTCGCCTTGGCGTCGACCGCATCGTAAAGTGGCTTCTCAAATGGAAACAGGCACAACACTTCACTGGTCGCCGCCTTGATCTTATAGACACGCTCTCCACGCCAAGCCCAAATCGAGGGACTGACATAGTGAACGGTAGGAATACCCGCATCCTTGAGCTTTCTTTCCAATCCAAGATTGAAGTCCGGCGCATCGATACCGATGAACAGATCAGGGCGCTCTGCCAAACACTTCTCGCGCAGAGTTTTACGGATACCCAGCAGCTCACGCAGACGCTTGATCACTTCAAGGTAGCCCATCACGGCAAGCCGACTCATCGGGAACAAGGACTTTGCCCCTGCCGATTGCATCTTGGGTCCGGCGATGCCAGCAAAACGCACTTCGGGAATACGACGGCGCACCGCTTCGATCAGGCTCGCACCCAACAAATCACCGGACGCCTCTCCCGCTACGATAGCGATACGCGGACCGCTGTGGCCATCGAAAAGGCTATCGGTGGAAGAAGGCGACATAGACGAAAAACATTCAGTTGAAATTGGAAAGCGCAGCCCAATCCGCCTAGCGAATCAGGCCGCGACTGGCTGTAGGAAAGAAATCAACAAAAGCTTGCAGCTCCACATGCTCGGCAGCCCGTGCCGTGATTTCGGCAATGGCGTCTTCCAGCAGCATGTTCTGACGATACAGGAGCTTGTACGCCCGCTTGATCTCCAGAATCTGCTCATTGCTGAATCCACGACGACGCAACCCTTCGCTATTGATACCTGCCGGTGTAGCACGGTTGCCCGCAGCGGTTACATACGGCGGGATATCCTGCGCAACCGCGGCCGTGAAGGCTGTCATCGCATGCGCGCCGATCTTGCAAAACTGGTGGATGGTTGTAAAGCCGCCAAGGAAGACATAATCACCAAGATGCACATGCCCCGCCACCGTCGCATTATTGGCGAGGATGGTATGGCTGCCAATGCGACAATCATGGGCGATATGCACATACGCCATGATCCAGTTATCGTCACCGACGCTGGTGATGCCCTCATCCTGCACGGTACCGGTGGACAGGGTGACAAATTGGTAGATGGTATTGCCATCCCCAATCACCAGTTGGGTCGGTTCACCTTGATACTTCTTATCCTGAGGTTCGCAGCCGATATAAGCTGAACCATGGAAGACATTGTTACGCCCGATGCGGGTATGCCCTTCAATCACGCAATGAGGCCCAACACGCGAACCAGCGCCAATCTCGACGTGCTCGCCAATAATACTGAAGGGGCCGACCTGGACATCGTCAGCCAACCGAGCGCCAGGGTGCACAACCGCACTGGCATGAATACGCGACATGAAGGAATTCCTTAAGCCGGGGTCGTTGCAGCTGGCGCGGGGGTAGTCGGCACCTGTGCGCACATCAGGTCAGCCTCTGCCACAACATTGCCAGCAACCCGTGCTACTGCCTTGTACTTCCAGATATTACGCACGCGACGGTCGATTTTTACCTCGATCAACATCTGGTCACCCGGCGTCACCTGTGATTTGAAGCGCACATTGTCGATACCCGCAAACAAATAGAGGTAGCCATCCTTGGGCTTGTCGCCGGTGGTACGAAAACTCAACACCCCCGCCGCCTGGGCCATGGCTTCCACGATCAACACACCAGGCATGACAGGGTATTTAGGAAAGTGGCCAACGAAGAAAGGCTCGTTGTAAGACACATTCTTCAATGCCACTACACGATCACCCGGCACCAGTTCTGTGATCCGGTCAATCAACAGGAAAGGAAAGCGGTGTGGCAAATGATCCAGGATGCCCTGGATATCCATCGTTGTTAGGGTCTGCACTTGGGTATCGCTCATTTTTCATTCTCCCTGGTCGGCATCACCCCGGCCGACTCTGCGTTCGATTTCTTTTAGTCTTCCTGCCATGGCATCAAGCCGGCGCAGATGCGAAGCATTCGCCAGCCAATCCTCATGCGACTGCACAGGATACTGGCCAACATAGGTACCAGCCTTGAGGATGGATTTGCCAACCAAGGTGCCAGCCATGACATTGACCTTATCGACAATCTCCAGATGGCCAAGAATCATGGCGCTGCCGCCAAACGTGCAATAAGCACCGATCCTGGTTGACCCCGCCACGCCGACACACCCAGCCATGGCGGTGTGCTTGCCGATATGCACGTTGTGCGCGATCTGTATCTGGTTATCCAGCCTTACACCATCCTCAAGCACCGTGTCGCCCAACGCACCACGGTCGATACTGGTGGCTGCGCCAATCTCAACATCATTGCCGATCAGCACTCGGCCAATCTGCGGAATCTTGAACCATCCATCACCGGTCCAGGCATTGCCAAAACCATCCGAGCCGATCACGGCATTGGGGTGGACAATCACACGCTCCCCAAGCTGAGAGTCATCGGCAACCACCACATTGGCATGCAACCAGGTACCAGCGCCAAGCGTCACATTGCGTCCCACTCGGCTGCCGGCTTCCAGAATGCAATCTGCGCCTACCCGGCTGCCCTCCTCCACGCTAACAAACGGACCAATATAGGCGGAAGGGTTCACCATCACATCAGCTGCCAATACCGCACTGGGATGCACCCCAGGTACTGGCCGCTTAGGTGGGTTCAACAAAGTGGAGATACGGGCAAAGTAAAGATATGGGTCAGTGGCAACAATACGGGGCTTGTCCGTCAACCCGCGGGCCTTCTCGCCTAACACAATCGCACCAGCCGCAGTACTACCAAGCTGCTTGGCATACTTAGGGTTAGCGAGGAAGGCTATTTCATCAGGCTTGGCTGTTTCAAGCGTGGCGACCTGGCGAACAGCCAAATCACCCCCAAGCAACTCACCACCAAAACGGGCAACAAAATCAGACAGTCGATAATCCGGCATGACTTACTTATCGGCCAACGCCTTCAGGACCTTGTCGGTGATATCGAGCTTGGGGCTGATATAGACAGCTTCCTGTAAGACGGCATCAAACTTTTCTGCGTTGGAAATCTGCTGAATGGTGTTGTACACACGCTCTTGAATACCAGACAGTTCTTCATTGCGACGAGCGTTCAGGTCCTCGCGGAACTCACGTTGGATACGTGCGAGGTCTTGTTGAAGCTTCACCAACTCACGCTCTTTATTACGGCGATCGGTCTCAGCCATCGTAAGGCCGCCTTTATCCAGCTCCGCCTGGCGGCTACGTACCTGTTCGGTCAGCTTCTTCAGATCCGCTTCACGAGCAGCAAATTCCTTTTCGAGCTTCTTGGTGGCTTTCATCGCAGGGCTGGAGTCGCGCAGGATGCGATCAAGATTGACAAAACCAATCTTGATGTCTTGCGCCATCGCGGGAACCAGGGTACCAACAGCGAGAATCAGACTAAACAGGCTTTTCACAATGACTACCTCGTTTAAAGCGATGCCATGGTTGCATCAGAATATCTGGCCAAGCGAGAACTGGAAGCGCTCCAGCTTATCACCCGGTTTGGCATTCAAAGGTTTGGCATAGCTGAATTTCATCGGACCCACAGGCGCAAGCCAGCTGAACGCCAAACCCGCCGAGTAACGCAGATCGTTCAGTTCCAACTTCTGCCCTTCGCCCCAGACACTACCGCCATCGACAAAAGCCGATAACCGCACCGACTTGTTGTTCTGCATACCGGGCATGGGCATGAGCAACTCCCAGTTGGTGATCAAGCGACGATTACCGCCAAGATTCCGGCCAGCTTTATCGACCGGGCCAAGGCTTGAACTATCATAGCCGCGAACAGAGCCTACGCCACCCGCCTGGAAACTGGAATAGAAAGGCAATTTATCGCCAGCATACCCGCCACCTACACCGCCTTCGATATTCCACAAGAAGGTAAAGGTCTTGCTGAGCGGCACAAACCACTGATGTTGGGCTGTCAGCTTGGCGTACTGGATAGTACCACCCGGTAATGCCACTTCCCCGTTGACTGAAGTCAAACGGCCCCGCGTCGGGAACAACGAGCTATCCCGCGTATCGCGTGCCCACCCGGCCATTCCCAAGTAAGTAATATTGGTATCACCGTACTTATTGACGAATTCAATGTACTGAGTAGGTGTGTTCTGGAATACCGTCAAACGCGAGCGCTCTGCCGTCAAGCCGAGCTTGATGCTGTCGTACTCCGATACCGGCACATCCCAACGCAGACCAGCCCCTACCGTGTCATTGATATACGCACCGTAATTGGTTGAATTGAGCTTTGACGCGTCATAGCGGCGTTTGTAAACGTCGAACCCACGCGACACCCCATCAGGCGTTGCATAGGGGTTGGTAAACGATAGCGCATAGACACGGCTGCTCTTGCTGGTGTTGAGCTCCAACTTAAGGTACTTGCCGCTACCAAAGATATTGGCTTGGGCAATGGAACCCGACAGCACCATACCTTCGGACTGGGAATACCCGGCACCGACCTGGATGTTGCCTGTCTGCTTCTCCACCACCGTCACATTGACGTCGACCTGGTCGGTCGTATCCTGCACCAGTGGCGTATCAATCGTTACTTCAGAGAAATAACCAAGCAAGTCCAACCGCTCTTTGGAACGCTTGATCTTCCAGCCAGCAAATGGTGCAGCTTCCAGCTGACGCAGCTCACGACGAATGACATCATCACGGGTCCGTGTGTTGCCAATGATATTCACACGTCGCACATAGGTCTTGCGACCAGGATCGACATAAAAGGTGAAGCCGGCTTCCGACTTTTCCTGATTCACTTCAGGCACCGCATTCACATTGGCAAAGGCATAGCCTTCGTTAGCCAGCCGATCTGATATCCGCTCAGTTGCAGCATTTATCTTGGCGCGTGAGAACACCTCTCCGGGTTTAATATCCACCAGTTTGGCAAGCTCACTCTCCGCAACAATCAGGTCACCGGAAAATTGCACGTTGCTGATCTTGTACTGCTTACCTTCATCAAGGTTCACCGTGAGGAACATTGCCTTCTTGTCATCGGACAAGGCAACCTGTTGTGAATTGATGTTGAACTCCAAGTAGCCGTTGTCGAGATAGTAAGAGCGCAGCGCCTCGATATCCGCCTGCAGCTTGGGCTTGGAGTATTGGTTGGACTTGGTGAACCAGGAAAACCAGCCGCCGGTATCAAGCTGGAAGTGGTCCTTCAATTCCTTCTCGGGATAGGCTTGATTGCCTACGAGGTTGATCTGCTTGATGGTGGCTACCAAGCCCTCGGAAATATCAAACCCGATGGAAACCCGATTACGCTCCAGCCGACTCACCGTCGTTTTGATCTGTACAGAATATTTACCGCGGCTGTAATACTGGCGCTTCAGCTCCTGCTCCGCCGAACCGAGTACAGACTGGTCAAAGGTACGACTCTCGGCCAAACCGTTTTCACGGAGCGCCTTGAGCAACTGGTCCGACTCGAATTCCTTGGCGCCATTGATTTGAATACTGGCAATGACAGGTCGCTCATCAAGCGCAACAATCAACACGCCCTTATCGGCTTCTACACGCACATCCCGGTAAAAACCGGTAGCAAAAAGCGCCTTGACGGAAGACTGTGCCTTTTCGTTATCCATCTTATCGCCCACTTTAACGGGCAAGTAGTTGAATACCGTACCAGCTTCGGTGCGCTGAATACCTTCAACACGGATTTCCTTGATGACGAAGGGCTCGAAAGCGTAGGCGGGAATAGCTAGGCCGTATATGGCCAGTAAGGCAAGAGAGATCGAGGTCGGTTTCATAAACAAATCTGACGGCTGCAAGCACGCTTGCAGCCGCCGGTGATTGAAGATGGGATTAGCGACGAATCAGCCGCCAACCAAGCGCGTGAGATCGTTAAATACCGCAACGACCATCAACGCCGCGAGGAGTCCGACGCCCACGCGCTGCCCGAGTTCCATGGCGCGCTCCGACAAGGGCCGTCCTCGCAGAATTTCGGCGAAATAATACATCAAATGCCCGCCATCCAGCACTGGCACAGGCAAGAGGTTCATCACACCCAGGCTGATGCTGATCAGACACAGAAATTCCAGGTAGGCGCGCAAGCCGTATTGCGCACTCTTACCAGCGTATCCGGCAATGGCTACAGGACCAGACAACTGTTTGACGGAAACGTTTCCAAGCAACATGCGCCACATCATTTTCAGTGACAAGGCCGAAGTCGCCCAGGTCTGGTGCAATGCCTGCCCTAATGCCGATATAACCCCATACTGCACCGGTTTATTGAGCGCATGGATGGCATCCATATCCAATGCAGGCGCCGCACCAATGCGACCAACGGCCTTATCACCATCCTGAACAGATTTCGGTACGACACGTACTTCAACTGGCTGACCGGCCCTCAATACACTGATGTGTGTAGGCAGATTCGGTCGGGCCCGAACAGCAGCGGCAAAGCTATTCCAGTCTGGTGTAGGCTTGTCTTCCACCTTCCAAAGCCGATCACCCTGTTTCAATCCTGCAACCGCTGCAGCACCATCAGTTAACAACGGGCCCAGTTCATTGCGATATACAGCAATCGACATCCCTAGCCGACCAGCCAGATCGCCGTCGATCCATTCATTATCGATATCAGCAAAATCCAAGGTCCGACTGACCGTACCACCGTTGGGACGCACTACCTCTACCTGGATAGACGCTTTGGCTGCAGCACGTTCAATCAACCCCAAGCGTGCCTCAGCCCAGCTGTTCACGCTCTCCCGATCGATTGCGACAATGGTGTCCCCAGTAAGAAAACCCGCCTTTGCAGCGATGGAATTCGGCTCAATCGAACCCAAGCGGGGAATCAAGACCTCAACGCCATTCAGGAAGATGGCCCAATAGACCAGAATGGCCAACAAGAAATTGGCAAGCGGCCCTGCGACCACAATTGCCATCCGCTTACCCACGCTCTGCCTGTTAAACGCACGGTTAAGCTCGGCGGCGGGGACTGGAGCTTCTCTCTCATCCAACATCCGCACGTAACCACCCAGCGGAATAGCTGCCAGTTGCCACTGCACCTCACCACGTTGCCAACGCAACAACGGCTTGCCGAATCCAATCGAAAAGGTCAGCACCTTTACACCACAACGCTTGGCAACCCAGTAGTGGCCGAACTCATGCACCGTAACCAATATGCCAATCGCCACGGCAAAGGCAAGTAATGTTATCAATATGGACATATGGGAACCTCTTCAGCGTTCAACGACAGTAGCAAAGCATTTTAAGAATCTGTTCAATGAGTCTTAGAACCGGATCAAAGTCTGCTGCGCGTCAGCGATACGGCGTTGAAAACAACCTCGGAATACTCATTTACCATGAGTAAGCTCCGCTTCCTCGGCTGTTTTCGTCTTGTTTCGCTCTAGTTCGCAAGACTTTGACAGGTTTTTACTGCGCAACTGTGATCAGGACCCACGTGCTGTTCAGCACCCTGCTGACAGCTGATCGTGACAGTCCTTGATCAAATTTTGGCTGCACTTGGTCTTCTGGTTGCATCCACTGACCACAGAACATCTCAACGAACAGCGTCCGCCAACCAGTCAACAGCAAAACGACGCGCAGCTGCATCGGCAGCAGTCAGACTTTCCAGGGAGTTGGCATCAAAATCAACTGCCACTTGGCGCATCGTCGCTGCATTAACCTTGGCAATATCTGCAAAACCGACCTTACCATCGAGAAAAGCAGCCACGGCTTCTTCGTTTGCAGCGTTCAGGACAGCAGGCGCTGCACCACCTAGTGCCAACGCTTCAAATGCCAAAGCCAAACAAGGGAAACGTTCTGTATCAGGCTGTTCGAAATCAAGACGCGCAATCTGGAATAGATCAAGGGCAGTCACACCTGCATCTATACGCTCCGGCCATGCCAGACCGTAAGCTATCGGCGTCCGCATATCCGGATTACCCAACTGAGCAAGTACTGAACCATCAATGTATTCGACCATCGAATGAATCACGCTTTGCGGATGAACGACGACCGAAATACGCTCAGCGGGCAAATCAAACAGCCAACGCGCCTCAATGACCTCCAGCCCCTTGTTCATCAGGCTGGCGGAATCCACCGAGATTTTCCGCCCCATAGACCAATTTGGATGCTTTACGGCTTGCTCAGGTGTGGCGGCGGCAAGCTGCTTTGGCGTATACCCACGGAACGGGCCACCAGAAGCGGTCAGGAGGATGCGCCTCACCCCCTGGTCAGCACTATCACCGAAAGGCTGCGGCAAACACTGATAAATGGCATTGTGTTCGCTATCGATGGGTAGCAATGTCGCTCCACCTTCACGAACAGCGTCCATAAACAGCCTACCGGCCATAACCAATGTTTCTTTATTTGCCAGCAACACGCGCTTACCAGCACGCGCGGCTGCCAATGTAGGGCGCATTCCCGCCGCACCGACAATCGCAGCCATTACTGTATCGACCTCAGTATGACTGGCGATATATTCCAACGCTTCCTGGCCAGCAAGCGCTTCAATGTCGGCCAACCCTGCCACGGACAAACGCTCACGCAACTCCAGTAAACGCGAAGGGTCAGCCAAGACTACGTAGCGCGGGCGATATTGCAGACACTGCTCTACCAACTTCTCGAGTTGGCTATGCGCAGATAATGCATATACGCGGTATTTCTCTGGATGACGTGCCACTACATCGAGCGTGCTCAACCCAATGCTGCCAGTAGAACCAAGGATGGTGAGGCGTTGCAGCGTAAGTGGCATGATGAGTGACGATCAAATCCGGGCCAACGCGAACGCGTAGGCAAATAGCAAGGCGGCGGCTACCGGCGCCAATGCCAGCAAACTATCAATCCGATCCAGCACACCACCATGGCCTGGTAATAAACTGCTGGAATCCTTCAAACCGGTCTGGCGTTTAAGCAAGGACTCGAACAGGTCTCCTATTACGCTCACTCCCGTCAAAGCCCAACCCAATGGCAGTAAGACTACCAACGAGAGACCCGATATCACTGGAGCACCAATCTGTTGAAGCGCAACCAGGTAAATGCTTACCGCAACCAAAGCGCCATAAACACCCTCCCAGCTCTTGCCAGGGCTGATAGTGGGCGCCAGTTTACGCCGACCGAAAGCACGGCCAGCAAAGTAAGCGGCTATATCGGCAACCCAGGCAATAGCCAGAACCGAAAGCAAGGCTACTGCGCCATCAGTGAGCTCACGGAAACGGGTAACTGCAGCCAAGGCTGACAACAATATCAACCAGCCAAGCAAAGCTGACGACCACTTATGCCGCAAAGTCCATTTCTGCTTAAGCCACAAAGGCACCAGCACCAACCAGAACAACAAAGCAAAGCCATCAAGTATCAAAGCCCAGCTACGTGCCAACGGTAATGCCAACCAAGCCAGGCCGAGCAACACAAATGCCGAAATGAAGACGACTTGCTCTGCCCGATCAAACCGGGCGAAACGCGACCACTCCCAGGCGCCACAGCTCAACGCAAACAAAGCAAATACACCCCAGACCAGCGGAGGACCCATAAATAGCGCCGCCAGCACCACGGGCAACAACACCAAAGCGGTCAGCACACGCGTCTTCAGCATGCGGCATCCTTGAGTTGCTCGCTGGTACGACCAAACCGACGCTCACGCTGGTGGTAAGACTCAATGGCAATATCCAACTGGGCGCGATCGAAATCCGGCCAGAATACATCAGTGAAATACAACTCGGTGTAAGCCAGCTGCCAAAGCAGGAAGTTGGAAATCCGCGCCTCACCGCCAGTACGGATGAACAGATCCGGCTCCGGCGCGTACGCCATAGCCAGATAAGGCGTCAAGGCATCTTCATCGAAGTCACCCTGAATGAACTCTGGCTTAGCACGCAGCAAGGCTTGCGTAGCCTGCAAGACATCCCAACGTCCACCGTAATCTGCAGCAATAGTCAAAGTCAGCCCCGTATTGGCCGCAGTACGCTGCTCTGCTGAATCGATCATACGAACGATCTCCGGCGCAAAACGGTCACGCCGACCAATCAGCTTAAGACGGATTCCCTTCTTGTCGAGACGGTTGACTTCACGCTCCAATACAGTCAGGAACAGACCCATCAGGAAAGAAACTTCTTCTTGTGGTCTACGCCAGTTTTCACTGGAGAAGGCAAACAAGGTTAGAAATTCCACGCCTAAGGCATCACAAGCCTTGACCATCTCACGCAACGTTTCCACACCTTGCTTATGGCCCGCCACCCGCGGCAGAAAGCGCTTTTTCGCCCAACGGCCATTACCGTCCATAATCATCGCGATATGGCGCGGAACCGCGGAAACCGCAGGTAAATCCTTGGTAGAACTTTTAAAGAAAGCCACGACGGATATCCGCTTACACCGTCATCAATTCTTTTTCTTTTTCGGCCAGCTGCTTGTCAATCTCGGCAATCGACTTGTCGGTCAGCTTCTGGATGTCATCAGAAGCACGGCGCTCCTCATCCTCCGAAATCACTTTATCTTTCACGGCTTTTTTAAGCTGCTCATTGGCATCTCGGCGCAAGTTACGCACCGCAACACGGCTATCTTCAGCTTCACCGCGCACCACTTTGATCAGATCCTTACGGCGCTCTTCAGTCAGCGCAGGCATCGGTACGCGTACAACATCGCCCATGCTTGCAGGATTCAACCCCAGATCAGAATCCCGGATTGCTTTCTCGATCGCTGCCGCCATCTTCTTTTCAAAAGGTGACACCGACAAAGTACGGGCATCCATCAACCCAACACTGGCAACCTGATTAATCGGCGTGGGGTTGCCGTAGTAATCGACCATCACATGATCCAGCAACCCGGCATGGGCACGCCCCGTACGGACCTTGGCCAAGTTGGCCTTCAAATTTTCCACCGATTTCAACATCTTCTGTTCGGCGTTTTTCTTCACGTCGGCGATCATCGCTCTCGCTCCTGTGTTTGACAAATTCAGAATAAATAACGCGGACACCCATGGAGTCCGCGCAAAAATTTTCAGACCCAGATCAGGGACAAAACACCCAACCCAGCCTTCCTTGCCTATCGGCAAAGGCGGATACTTGCCTTGGTATACCTCATCAACTAGAGGATATCACCGTCGACAAGCTCAGCAGTGTACCAGCGTACCCTCATCTTCGCCGAGCAGTACGCGCTTCAAAGCACCCGATTTAAAAATACTGAACACGCGGATATTCATATTCTGATCACGGCAAAGCGCCAGTGCCGTCGCGTCCATCACCTTCAGATTCTTGCTGATCGCCTCATCGAAAGTCAGCTTGGAGTAACGAACCGCATCGGGATTTTTCTTCGGATCATCTGTATACACACCATCAACCTTGGTGGCCTTCAACACGATATCCGCATTCATTTCCATACCACGTAGCGCAGCTGCCGTATCGGTCGTAAAGAAAGGATTCCCTGTACCCGCACCGAAAATAACGACCTTACCTTCTTCAAGGTATTGAATCGCCTTTGGACGAATGTAGGGCTCGGCAACCTGTTGAATGGTAAGCGCCGACTGCACCCGACTTACCAAACCTTGCTGCCGCATCGCATCTTGGATAGCCATGGCATTCATAACCGTGGCCAACATACCCATGTAGTCTGCCGTCGCTCGATCCATACCCGCAGCAGCTGGCGCCACCCCACGGAAAATATTCCCCCCGCCAATCACCACTGCAATCTGAACTCCCAGCTCAGCAACTTCCTTGACCTCCGCCACAATGCGCTCAACGGTGACCCGGTTAATACCGTAGTTATCATCACCCATCAGCGCTTCACCCGAGAGCTTGAGGAGGATGCGTTTGTAGATGGGGGCTTGGCTCATGGGTTTACCTTA
Organism: Chitinimonas violaceus; assembly: GCF_052601015.1. Classification (NCBI taxonomy): domain Bacteria; kingdom Pseudomonadati; phylum Pseudomonadota; class Betaproteobacteria; order Neisseriales; family Chitinibacteraceae; genus Chitinimonas; species Chitinimonas violaceus. The sequence goes on from NZ_JBQXDJ010000013.1 coordinate 85,474, forward strand.
TTTTAAAAGTGGGTAGAGAAAAACGCTTCTTATGTAGCAGCGCAGACCGAGCAAGGAAGCCCTTCCACGGTCCTGATCGGCAAAACCGACCGGTACTTGCAAAACAACCGCCCGAGTTACCCCGGACGGTTGCTAATGACAGCAGGTAAAGCTTAGACCTTTGCAGCAGCGGCAACTTCTGCAGCGAAGTCGACAACCTTCTTCTCAATGCCTTCACCAACCACATACATTGTAAAGGATTTGATGCTGGCGCCATTTGCCTTCAACAACTGCTCAATAGTCTGCTTATCGTCCTTAACAAAAGGCTGACTCAACAATGTGACTTCCTTGAGGTACTTCTGCACGGTACCTTCAGCAATCTTTTCCAACATTGCTTCGGGCTTGCCAGCTTCCTTCGCGCGCTCGATTGCAACACGGCGCTCGGTCTCGATCGACTCGGCATCAACACCCGACGCGTCCAACGACTTTGGCTTACATGCAGCGATATGCATGGCAATGTCTTTGCCCAACACATCATTACCACCAGCCAAATCAACTACCACACCAATCTTGGAGCCGTGCAGATAGGTAGCCAGTTTGCCCTCAGTTTCAATACGGGTGAAACGGCGGACATGGATGTTCTCACCGAGCTTGGCGATGATGGCCTTACGCAGCTCTTCCACGGTTTCGCCAGAAGCCGTCTTCACATTACCCAAAGCTTCAACATCAGCAGGGTTACCGGTCACGATTGCTTCAGCTGCAGCTGCGGCAAACGCCAAAAAGCCCACATCCTTACCAACGAAGTCGGTCTCGCAGTTGATTTCAGCCAGGGCACCTACACCACCATTGACGAAAGCAGCTACAGTACCTTCAGCCGCGGTACGGCCAGCCACCTTGGAAGCCTTATTGCCAGACTTGATACGCAATGCCTCTTCTGCAGCCTTCAGGTCACCATTGGCTTCAACCAATGCCTTCTTGCAATCCATCATGCCGAGGCCTGTCATTTCGCGCAGCTCAGCAACCATCTTTGCAGTAATTTCAGCCATCTATGTACTCCTTGATCATTAAATTCGATGTATTGGCTAACAAAAAGGGGCTTACGCCCCCTTTTGTCATTTGCCGGGACATTGTGCGTTTCGCACGCCGTCAAGGAAATTCGTCGCTCTGCTTTATTGAGCAGCCTGGGCAGCGCTGGCAGCAGCAACAATTTCCTGAATAGCTTGAGCACGACCTTCCAGCACGGCATCAGCAATGCCACGTGCGTACAGACGGATCGCGCGGGCGGAGTCATCGTTACCTGGGATCACGTAGTCGATGCCTTCTGGCGAGTTGTTGGTATCAACCACACCGATGACAGGGATACCCAGCTTCTTGGCTTCGACGATGGTGCCCTTCTGGTAACCAACGTCAACAACGAAGATAGCATCCGGCAGACCGTTCATATCCTTGATACCGCCCAATGAACGCTCAAGCTTCTCAACTTCACGGCTCAGCATCAACAGTTCTTTCTTGGATAAACCGTTGTTTGCATCAGCCAACGTAGCTTGCAGATCGTTCAGGCGCTTGATGGACTGTTTGACAGTCTTGTAGTTGGTCAACATACCGCCCAACCAACGGTGATCAACGAATGGCGCGCCAGCACGGCGGGCTTCTTCCTGGACGATCTCGCGGGCCGCGCGCTTAGTACCAACGAACAGAACATTGCCCTTGTTTGCGGTCAAACGGCGGACATAAGTCAACGCCTGCTCAAACATCGGCAGGGACTTTTCCAGGTTGATGATGTGAATCTTGTTGCGATGACCAAAGATGTACTGTGCCATCTTTGGGTTCCAGTAACGGGTTTGGTGGCCGAAGTGAACACCGGCTTCCAGCATTTCGCGCATGCTAACAGACATCTAAATAACTCCAAGCGAGGGTTAGGGCCTAACCGCTCACGACCGACACATCAGCTTTTTCAGACTGTTGCACCCTGGCTCGCGTGAGCGGGAGATTTTGTAACTTCCCGGTATTGGGAAGCCCGCTATTGTAAGCAGATTGCACGGTTTTGTTCAAGCAGGCAGCAGACTAAACCAAGGTGTCGTATCGTCACCAATGCGCAGGATCATCCTTTCCGGCATACCTAGCGCCAAAACAAAAGTCGCTAATGGCAAGCATCGCACCCTCTTCCCCGCACACCCTCTATCATCATTATTAAAATAATCAATTTAATTCCCAAACAAGCACAGCCTTATACTATCGCCAAAATTTAGGCTTGCTCGCCTAGCTCTTAATAAGTTTCATGCCTGATTAAACAATGATTCACACAGTGCACGCCCTTCCAAGATTAAAGGAACTTGTCATGCCCAAAGTCACCCACAGCAGTCTCTTGATTCTCGGCTCCGGTCCGGCGGGTTACACCGCGGCTGTTTATGCTGCGCGCGCCAACCGTAAGCCGCTGCTGGTTACCGGCTTAGCTCAAGGCGGACAGTTGATGACAACAACCGATGTGGATAACTGGCCCGCCGATGCCGACGGTGTGCAAGGCCCCGAATTGATGCAGCGTTTTGAGAAGCATGCGCGCCGTTTCGGTACCGAAATCGTGTTCGATCATATCCACACCACAAAGCTGAATGAGAAGCCTATCCGACTGATTGGTGATGCTAGCGAGTACACTTGTGACGCGCTGATCATTGCCACAGGCGCTTCCGCACAGTATCTCGGCCTGCCAAGCGAAGAGGTCTTTATGGGCAGAGGCGTATCAGGATGCGCGACCTGTGACGGCTTCTTCTACCGCAATCAGAAAGTAGCCGTAGTGGGTGGTGGAAACACCGCCGTGGAAGAAGCACTTTATCTAGCCAATATCGCCAGCCACGTTACCCTGGTGCATCGCCGCGATACTTTCCGCGCCGAGAAAATCCTGATCGAACAGCTGATGGAAAAGGTAGAAGCCGGCAAAATCAGCCTGCAATTGGACAGCACGCTGGATGAAGTGCTCGGCGACGATAGCGGCGTGACTGGGATTCGCGTCAAGTCAACCAAGAATGGCTCAACCAAGAACTTGGAATTAACCGGTTGCTTTATTGCAATCGGCCACAAGCCCAATACCGATATCTTCGCCGGACAGCTGACGATGGAAAATGGCTACATCATCACCAAAAGCGGCAATGCTGGCGGCGCTACCAGCACCAGCATTCCTGGCGTTTTTGCCGCGGGCGATGTACAAGACCATATCTATCGCCAAGCCATTACCAGCGCAGCTACGGGTTGCCAAGCCGCACTGGATGCCGATAAGTACCTCGATACACTGAAGTAATCTATTTAGTACCAAGCGTTTCCTCATATGGCAAAACGGTGTGCCTTGGCACGCCGTTTTGCTTTTGTGCGCCCAGCATGGGCGCACTCCTGCGGGTGGAAGTCCCGCCGTAAGTTGATCACAGCGAACGAAGTGAAGCGCAACTGCGTGAGGGCGACCGAGCGTGGGAAGGAAGCGTGGATCGTAAACCGCGAGCCGATGGACAAGAACCGGATAGAAGGCGCTGCCGAGCAGGGCGAGCGGGCATGACTCCGCGAAGCTCTCGTGATCAAGGCAAGGTGGCGTAAATCCGGCGGTTGTGCGGTGAAGGAGTGCGTTCTTACCTGGGGAGATCTCGCCTGATGCCTGAAAGGGCGACGGTATTAAACCGGAGCGAGAAGTCAGCAGAAGCCATAGTAGCTGCCAGTCAGGAGCGAAGGGCTGAACGAGAAGGAGAGTCTGTTTCCATGCTGCTTGGTGGTGCAAGGCATCAGAAGCCGGGGCGATCTGGGCGAACTGCTGGCGGGCGAGGTGAAGCCAAGCCTAAAGCAGCGCGTGATGAAGCACGACTGGCGCAGCAAGGGCAAGACGGCTCAGGGCCGGGGCTGCTGGAACGGGCTCTGGCGCGGGAGAATC